>JADFXY010000132.1:0-10839 GCA_015233355.1 Deltaproteobacteria bacterium
AAAGAGAATCGTATCAATGCCGTCAAGGCAGGTGCCACCTGTTACATTGTAAGGCCATTCACGCCCGACACATTAAAGACAAAAATAAAGCCCGGAGTTGAGCACTTTATTTTTTATTCTTGACGGGATCAATTTGGGAGGACGTTTCCGGCCCCAGTATATTTGAACATCTCGGGGCAACTCCCGATCCGTAGTCCCGGTCTTGTCTAAATTGTTCTTGAGGTAGTTGGATAACTTGCTTTGAATTAGGATGGTATGGAAGAATACGGGAAACTTCTCATGCCAGATGGATTTAACCTCTTTGTACTGGCTGTCTATAACGGCCAGATTAAAATATGGGAGAGCGTCTATCTCTTTAATGGTTAGGGATAACGGGTCGCGCCGGCCAACCAGCTTCAAGAGGGTCTTTTTATAGATAAAGAATCCTTTCAGGAAGCTGCTCAGGTCGAACTGATTCACCTTTAGACTAAGATTGGTGGAGGGATAGGGGCCACTGTTTTCAAAGACATGAGTAAATATGAGAAAGCGTTTTAGTTCCGTCTCGTTGTGGAAGGTTATCTTGTTCGTCCGGTTTCCGTGCGGAACGGGCCGATTCAATAACGCGAATAACTCACCGGAAGGCTTTAATAAATCATAAATACGGTTCAGCAGGTAGGCGGCATAGGGGGCCAGTTGCTTGACCGTAGGGACCTCTTTGCTGGCTCCGACTTGACGCGGGGAGAAGAACTCGTGAATATCTTGAAGGACAATGACCAGGTCGAGGCTGCCCTCTAAACCTTTCATCCTGTCCAGATCAGGCAGGGGATGGAACCGGTGCCGGGTCAGGCGGCCGCATAATTCGGCCAGGGTCAAATCTTCTTGGTCCGTGATGATGCCGATGTTAAGGGAATCCACCAGATTTCTGGTCTGGTATTTTTGGATGGTTTGTTCAATTTCATCGGACCTCTCCTTGACGTCCTCGAGAGATCTGGTGACCAGATTGATGGGGATCAAGAAATACATCCGTCCGAATTTGGAAAACCGGACAAGCAGCCCCATTTTTTTATAAATTTCATTTAGTTGCTTATAATTATCCGAGATCACGTTCCCATTTTCAAAATCAAGGGAGCTGATAAAATCGTATTCCGGAGCCGACAAACTGGCTGAAGCTTCGAACAGACCGAAACCAAAGGCATTTCCACCATATCGGCTGTGCAGGAAGGACGGGTGATTATGGGCCGGGAAGGTCCCTTCCGGGATGTCTTCCGAGTCTATTCCCATGAGCGCATACTCGTCGGGGGTGATCAACCGGTAAGAACTGCCGGCCGTCGCTCCCTCGGGAATATGGTCCAATGGGCCCGGGAATGCAGATTGTTGTTTATTTAACATAGTCTTTTAATTTACCAGGGACTTGGCTCGGCTGTCAAATAAAAACTTGTATCTCACCAATACCACATGGCGAGTGACACGCTGCCGGTTTCCGGTTGCGGATTGTTGATTTTCGTCCATGGGTGACGGAATGATAAGCTGTCAGGCAACCCGCCGAGGTGCATTTGGTTTCCTTTTTTGACCTTGACTAATTGCCGGATTTGGGCTAAACGTGGTCACAAACAAAGTGGATCCACAGATTCTTTTCATCTGCATTTTTTTTGGGATATCGGCCTAAGTCCCCCGGTCGGGGGAACATATAAATAACTGGAGGATTTTTAAAGATTTGTTTTCTCCCGCCGTGGTCTCTGAGGTAAGGCAAACCTTGGTATGTTTTGCCCTGTCCTGCATATAATTCCATATTCGTTCAACTGTGAACCGGCAAAGAGGCAAGCCGGCGGGTTTGGGGCCGGAGCTCACCTTTATGATTGTACCGGTTCATTTAACTATTACCGCCTCATGGAGGTACGGGTCTACTGATGATAATAATCTGGTGCGTGGCGTTAGCCTTACTTTTTATCTGGCTGTTCGGGATTATATTTTTGTGGAAAAAGAGGAATACTCACCTTGATGACTCCACCTGGGAACGGATTTCCCTGGTGACCGCATTTCCTCTGTACGCGATTTATTTGCTGGCTAAGGACTATATTATCACCCCGGTCCAGAAAAAGATTAACATCAAAAATGCCCTTAAGGCCGGTAATTATCAAACTTACCTGCAATTGCGCGGTCCGGCCGTTCAAGCAGACCATCTTCGGGAAATCTTGCAGGCGATGAATGAAAATGAACGAAAAAGGTTGAATGACAAGATTGCCGAGATGGTGGCGGATCTGATTTCTCGGAAGACCAGATTTGAGTTAATGTCTAAATTCCAAGAAGATATTCTTCAGTTTGAGCTAGACGAAATTCGCCAAGACGCCTCTCGCAGATCTGAGGAAAATTTGGCTTTTGTCGAGGTCTTGGAAAAACATATTATTAGTATCGACCAGTCCGATCTGCCCGATGATAAAAAAGAGGATATGTTAAGATATGTTATGGATAGATATCGAATCAGCGAAACAATCGACGAAAAAATAATTGAATAAACCATCGCCCACAGTTAGATTTAGTCAGACCCTTTGACGGAGGCCGGTCATGCTCGATGACGCGTCCAAACAAACTAATGTTGATGAGTCCAAGCAGCTTGTGGTCAGAGAAGAAGTAGTCTACCAGGTGGTAGATCAACCCGTGGAAGAACAGGGGCCTAATCCAGTTGATGAAATGGTCCGGGAGGAAAGGGAGAAATTTCGAGAGGAAGGCGGTTTACTCGATTTCATATATAAGCTTAGAGGCAAGCGGATTGTCAGAAAGCATTATGTCAAAAAGCTGAAAATGGCCTGCGATGCCGAGATGTCCAACCTTAAGCTCCAGATCGATCTTAAATTGCGGAGCTCAGAGAGGCAATCTAAGGCTGATTATGACAATATCATTCACCGGACCAGAGTCTTCCGGGAGATGTTTACCAGCGCCTTAACTGCCGAGGCCCGCAAAATATTTGCCAATGCTTTTGCGCAGGCGACTGAAGATTATGAAAATATTTTGATGAAGTGTAAACCGGCCGATCACGAAAATGAACTGATCAATGCCGCTCGGCGGCTTCAGATGGAAAATTGCACCAAGATATTTGAAACAAGCATCACGTCTATTATGGAACGAATGGAAAGCTATCAGGCTGAATGGGAGAAGAGCGCGGGTGGTTCTGACGTGATGATGCTGGATTAGATCTACTTCCCTGTTTTGTGAGGCAGTAGACCTCAAATAGCGTCCTGGTCCGGCCACCAGGATCACCGAGCCATTTTGCCTGACGATGCTGTTCATTTTTTTTGCCGAGTTAAGAGGCTGCCGGATTCTTGCAATCAGCACGGGCTGAGACGATAGGAATGCGGTGGCCTTTTTGTGTTCTGGTGACGACGCCTTAGGGTAGCCTCACGTCGAATGCGGCATCTAAAAGCAGCCCCCCGATCGCTTACAGATGCGGCAGGCTAAGTTTTGACTAAGACAATTTTAAGGAATGAGAGACTTTATTTTTGTCTTTAATGTGTCGGCCGTGAATGGCTTTACAATGTAACTGGTGGCACCTGCCTTGACGGCCTTGATAATGTTCTCTTTAGACGCTTCGGCCGTGACCATTAAGAATGGGGTGAATTTTATTGCTTTATCGGCACGAATCTCACTCAACAGCTCTAATCCTGTTTTTACCGGCATGTTCCAGTCAGAGATGACCAGGTGGTATTTATTAACCCTGACCATGGCTAAAGCCATCTCGCCATTGACTGCTTCATCAACGTGCACATACCCCATGTCTTTCAGGCAGTCATTGGTCATGTTCCGCACTGATCTGGCATCATCGACAATTAGAATACGGGCTGTTTTGTCGGGCATTTGGAATCCTTTCGGCGATAATTTAAGCTAACTCATTTGAATGACTTAACACATTATACAACCTGTAAATAGACGAGACTCACCTCTAGTCCGGTCTTTGGTCCTGGAACGTTGTCAGCCGGCCCATGAAGGTTGCTCGCAACTGTTTGGAGTACCTTTTCTCGTTTCACCCTTTCTAATGCTTCTTGGGGTCTTTTCCACCGTGGCCTTGGGGTGCCGACCTGGGTGGGGCGGATTTCGGCGCCGCCGCGCCGGCCGACCTGCCGGGCTGAGGGGCTCTATATACTGAGGGTTGGCTAGCCGGTTTCGACATCGTAGCCCCGGAGGGCCGGTTGGACTGGAAAGATCTTGAAGTCGTAGCGCTTGACGGCCGGTTCATTTGGGTGGATCTTGAGGTCGTAGACCCTGAGGGCCGATTGGATTGGAAAGATCTTGAGGTGGTCGATCCTGACGGCCGGTTTGTTTGGGTGGATATGGATTTCGTCGTCCCAGTCTTCCCTCCTGGAGTGAACCCCATTGATCCGCTCTTCCCTCCCGGAGTGGATCCCGTTGATCCGGTCTTTCCACCTGGCGTGAAGCCTGTTGGTCCGGTCTTCCCTCCTGGAGTGGATCCCGTTGATCCGGTCTTTCCACCTGGCGTGAAGCCTGTTGGTCCGGTCTTCCCTCCTGGAGTGGATCCCGTTGATCCGGTCTTTCCTCCTGGCGTGAAGCCTGTTGGTCCGGTCTTTCCTCCTGGAGTAAATCCTGTTGATCCGGTCTTTCCACCTGGCGTGAAGCCAGTCGGGCCGGTCTTTCCTCCTGGAGTGTACCCCGTATGGACTGGTTTAAAAGGAGCCGGATGGGGATCGTACTTGCCGTTAAACCGGCGGGCCGTGTCCGGGTTGTGATAGGGGACACCGAGTCGGTGTGAAGGATTATGCTCCCACCTGCCGCCGCGGTCATGGACAGTTACGACATTATAGTGAACGGTTCTACTCACATTGATATCCACATAATGCCTTCCCCAGTGAGGCGTCACCCAGGAATTTACTGCCGCGCCCACCATAAATCCGGCTGTAAACCCGACAACTCCGGCGACAACAGGCACTCCGGGAGAGACGTATACGACTGGAGGAGGTGGATAAGCCGGATACATCCAAGGCCCATAAACCACTACTGGATTATAGACTGGAACGTAGACAACATCTGGAGCCGGTGGTTCAATCCGAACAATCCTTTCTTCTACGATCACCTTTTGCTGAGCGGTTGTTTTCAAATAACCTGCAGCCTGGGCTTTGACCCGCAGTTCTTGGACCGTGTCCATTACCTCACCTTGTTGAACCAGAAAGGCATTGCCCAGCGCTGATGTCCACTCGATTTTTTCATTCATCATTTGGAGTATGTTGGGCACATGGGCCAGCGACTTGACACTTACATCCCATCCCACCGCCAGCAAAGCGGTATCTAACTGGGCGCCTTGTAAAGTTGGATTTTGGGCTACCCATACCGCCGCCTCTTGCACCTCCACGGGATATGTCGCGGCCATCAGGACCTGGATTAACAGAGCATCGGGATATAGGGCGACCGGCGCCACCATCTGGGCCAGTTCCGCCTTGCTGTATACCGGTGGAGGGGCCGCCTGGCCTGAGGCGACGACCGGAACAACCAGCATCACCATGAGCAGCCAGGTAAGTACCCTTATCGATGAACCTATTTTTTTCATAATATCTCCTTTTGTGGTAACCTCATGAATCCGGGAATCAGGTTATCTATCGGGAATCAGGCAATCTATATCGATGAACTAATTGTTCTGTTGCAACAAAAGGATTGGTTTTCTGGAACATCACCGGCCTCTTCTGACGTTCAGATACTGGGTCGACGAGTCTTCCCGATCTAGAGCAGCCACCTTCAAGGTGATGGCGTACCGTCCGTCTGGTGCGTCTTGAGGAATGTCAAATAGTCCGTTAGCCATCCGGGTTCCGGGGGCTGTGGTTATCTCTTGAGACACCGTACCCAAATCTTTCCATTTATTGTCTGATATATCTAGAAAAAACAATGATCTAGTTTCAATAACAGCAATATCCCCGATGCCTTCCGGGGCCATGATGTAGTAAGAAGCCGTCAAGGAAACCGTGCCGCCGGGACCAATGTCCACGGGATTGATGGTAAACGATTCAATTTTAGTCAAATTGCCCTGAGTCGGGATATATCTGATTTTTTGGGCGGTTTGTCGGGCGTCTGCCATCGGATAACTATTTAAGTTCGAATACATGGACAGGCAGTGTCCCCAGGCCAAGGCAAAGGCCAGCGTGCCTCCGACCGCGGCTCCGGCCAGGGCCCCGCCCAACGCATGCCGGCCACCTATCACGGCCCCCAGCAAGGCCCCACCGGCCGCGCCGACGGCAGTATATTGGGCCATACATGAATTTTGAGCGGCTCTCCGGTCTTCCGCCGTTAAAGGGGTGCCCGGCGGGGGTAACGGGGCACAGGAAGCCAACATAAATGTTAGTAAAACAAATACGACCACAGCCTTTAAGTGCGCCGGTCTCATCGTGTCTCTCCTTTTTTGGCAATGTCGCAACTTCATTTCCAGCCTCAGGATGCCTCCATCGCCCAGGGGAGGGGGAGGAAAGGCAGGGTCAAGATTAAGCCCGCAAAACCAGGATTTTTGGTCATCCGGCAGGGACTTCGGTAGTTGCTTCTTGATACTGTTGAACATGGCCGGGATAGTAGCACAAGATGAGACTTGAAGCAAGAATAATGCAGGGTCCAACATCGGATAGTCTTTGTATCTTCACCTGTTGTCCAGGCCCAACATCCAGCGGACGGGTCATTCCGGCGGATTCCGGGATGAAGTCGGGTCAGTCCGGTCAATTAACGGCAGCGGCCAGTGAGCCTTGACATAATCTATTTCGTCTTCCGGCGTTTTGACGATGTCGTCGAGTTTGGACTGAAACAAAGTGGACAATATTTGTTTGAACACCGGCCCTGGTTTGTAGCCCATATCCTTTAACCCTCGGCCGGTCAGGTGTAGATTTATGTATCTTAATTGGTTCAGGTACAAGGAGATGGAGCGGCGGGTCATGTCCTTTCCGGTCCGGGCCATCATGTAAAGCAGCGCTTCGTTACTCAATAGATTTAGATCGTTGTATATCTCGCTCTTCATCAGGTTTTTGCGAAGGTAATACTTCTTGAGAATGCGATCTGCGGCGGCCCGGTCGGTTATGATGGCCGTTTTTTTTCGGGTTGGAACCATCAACCGCTCGCACAGGGCCTCTAAAGACTCCCACTTGAGGTCTGAGGTCAAGCCGAGAAAATAGACCAGCCAGTGCTGAAAAGATTCTTCAATGTAACTAAGTTCATACCATGAGATAACTTCCTTGATCCGATTGATCAGCTTTTCTTTTGATGGACTCCAGCGCAGGTCCGGCCAGATGACCGGAAGGAGCTTGTAATGATTCATTTCGGCCAGGATCGACGCCGGATTGTCCTCTAATAGAATGAGCCGCAACTCGGAAAAAATGCGGATTCCGGATAAGTGATCAAAGCATTTAATTTTTATCGCGTTCTTGATGAGGTTGGCTGTTAACTTGTCGATCTTAAGACCGAATCGTTGTTCAAACCGGATAGCCCGGAACACGCGGGTCGGGTCTTCGACAAAACTCAAATTATGCAGAACACGAATAACTTTTTCCTTGATATCTTTCTGGGCTCCAAAGAAATCAATTAACGTTCCGAAGTGTTTGCTGTTCAGCTTGACGGCCAGGGTGTTCATGATGAAATCCCGACGGTGCAAGTCCAGTTTGATGGAGCTTATCTCAACTACCGGCAAAGCCGCCGGCGATTCATAGTATTCCAACCGGGCCGTGGCCACATCCACTTTGTAACCATCGGGAAAGATGAGCACTGCCGTCCGGAATTTTATAAAATGGCGCATCCTGAGATTATGTTTTTTGGCAAACACTCGGGCAAAGTGAATTCCATCGCCTTCAATGACGACGTCAATATCAAAATTATCCCGACGCAAAAGCAGATCACGGACAAATCCCCCTACCGCATAGGCGTTGTAGCTGAGTTCCTCAGCCGCCTCGCCGATATCTTGTAAGAGCTTGAAAATGTCTTCGGGTAACCGTTCGGCCATGAGTGACTTAATCTTCTTGGTGCGAACGAAATCGTGGCCTTTGCTGCTGTCATAAAGATATTCGGAAACAGTTGGCTGGCCGATGAGTGCATTGAGCAGATCGGTCCTGGTGATGATACCCACCAACCGGTCATTTTCGCACACCGGCAGCAGCCGTTGTTTGTCCACGAAAAAGAGTTGTTGAATCTCATACAGCGACGCATTAGGATGGACGCTGACCGTATCCGGGCTCATTAATTCCTTGACCGGTAGATCCCGCAATCCGTGAAAAGCCGCCTTTTCCAACACTTGCCGGGTAATCTGGCCCTTCAGTTGGTCGTGCGAGACCACGGGGGCCCCATTGATGTTGTACTTGATGATCAAGTCTAACGCGTCTTGGATGGTTTTGTCCACTTCCACCGTGATGGCCGGGCTACTCATAAGACTGCCGGCGTTGGTCGTCGGGTTGACCTTGCTTCGGAGAACCAGGATTAGATTTTTTTCCACCTGCAGCAGAGTTTCGTTTTTTATGGCGGCCGAGGCGGCTGTGGGGTGCCCGCCACCGCCAAAGGTCATGGCAATTTCGCCCACATTGACTTCGGAGATGCGGCTGCGGGCCACCATGTAAACGCGGTCTTCCATACGGGCCAGGGCAAAAAGGACGTTGATATTTTCCATGTCGATGAATTTGTGGGCTAATAGGGCGAAGTCGCCCACATATCTGTTGGATGAAACCTTGGTTATGACCACCGCCACTCCGTTGATGTCGTAACTTTTGGCCGATTCTATCAAGTCATGGAGCAGGCTGACTTGTTCCACCGTTAATTCACGGGTGATCAAGTCTGAGACGATGTTCAAGTCGGCCCCTTTGGACAGCAAAAAGGCCGCCGCAGAAAAATCTTCTTCTCGGGTGGAGGAAAAGTTGAAAGAGCCGGTATCTTCATAGATACCGGTGGCCATGACGGTGGCTTCTTCCGGTGTCAAACAGATGTCGCGCTCCCGCAGCAGTGAAACCATGATGGTCGTATTGGCTCCGACCTCTCGGATTACCTCGACCGAACCCGTGATGTCGTCCGGAGATGGCGGATGGTGGTCGTAAATGTGTATATCTACGCCGTTCTTGCCAACAATGTCCTTGAAATCTCCTATCCGGCCGGCCTGCCGGGTGTCGACCAGAATCAACCGTTCCACCTTTTCTAAATCCACTTGCTTGATTTTTTCAAAGTCAAAGATATAAAGCGTGGATTGAAGAAAGAAGTCTCTTAAACTGCCTTCCTGGGAGCCCGGAAAGACCAAGGTGGCGTTAGGATAAAGCTTTTTAGCCGCCAGCATGCTGGCTAGGGCGTCAAAGTCGGCATTCATGTGGGTCGTGATGATTTCTTTAGACGAGGGGCCGCCGGCAGGCGTCGGACACGGTTCGCTGGACAATGGGTGTTTCCTTACTGTTGCGGGTTGTTTTCAGCAAACTCGCCGAACTCAGGTTAGTTAGAGATCAACGGCGTATTTCTTGATTTTGCTCAGCAGGCTCATGTGGCTGATTTCCAGCAGTCTGGCGGCATGGGTGCGATTCCCGCCGGTTTTTGTTAATGCCTGGATTATCAAGATTTTTTCCAGATGTTTGGTTCCTTTCTTAATGGACAGGTCGCCATCTGCAAGGGGGCCGCAGCCGGCAGGTTCAGATCCTGAACCTGCCGTGGCGGATTTTTTTTCCATTATTTCCAAAGGCAATGAATCCAATGTAATCACCGACCCTTCGGTCAGGACCATGGCCCGTTCAATCACATTTTCCAGTTCGCGTACATTTCCGGGCCAGTTGTAGGACATAAAAAGAGCCATGACCTCCGGTACGGCCCGGTTCACCTGATGATTGAGACGATGATTTAACTTTTCAATGAAATGTTGGGTTAAGAGGGGAATATCTTCCTTGCGCTCGGCTAACGGAGGCAAAACAACAGACATAACGTTAATCCGGTAGTATAGATCCTGACGGAAACGCCTGGCGGCCACCTCTTTGGACAGGTCCCGGGACGTGGCCGCAATTATCCGCACGTCGATCTTGTAGGAGCGAGTGTCCCCTACCGGCCTGATTTCTTCCTCCTGGAGAACCCTCAATAGCTTGACCTGGAGAGAAACCGGCAATTCACCGATTTCGTCTAGAAAAAAAGTCCCTCCGGCTGCTTCGGCCAGCAAGCCCTTTTTGTCCCGGTAAGCGTCCGTAAAGGCGCCTTTTACAAATCCAAACAATTCGCTTTCCAGAAGATTTTCGGGGATGGCACCACAATCCACAGCCATAAAAGGCTTGTCCCGACGCGGACCATTATGATGAATGGCCCGGGCCACCAGTTCTTTACCAGACCCGGATGGGCCGGTAATCAAAACTGAGGTCTTGTATTCGGCCACGCGGCTGATGGTTTGAAAAATCTTCTTCATCGCCGGGCTCTTGGAGATAATATTGCTGAAATTATATGTTTTTTTGGCTTCTTCCCGAAGCTTTAAATTCTCCCGCCGGAGTTGTTCTCTCTCTTCAGCCTTCTTCAGGGTCAGGATGATTTCATCTGCCTTAAACGGCTTGGAGACATAGTCATAGGCGCCTAATTTCATCGACTGGATGGCCGTGTCTACCGTCCCGTAGGCGGACATCATGATGATCGGCCCGGAGAACCCATCGGCCAGGGCCTGCTCCAAGAAACTGAGACCATCCATGACCGGCATTTGGATATCACACAACACATAGTCAAAGATCCTGTCCTTGAGTCGAGCCAAACCTTCCTGACCATGGCCGGCTAAGTCCACCTGGTAGCCTTCACGGGTGAGCAGCATCTTGAGCATATGACGCATGGCGTCTTCATCATCTATCACCAATATGGCGCCAAGATTTTCAGCCATGCTCAGACTCCGGTAATTATACTTGA
>JADFXY010000133.1:0-4564 GCA_015233355.1 Deltaproteobacteria bacterium
CTTCAAAGAACTTAATCGCAGCCGGTTAGAGGCGGGAGAAACACCTTTTGCCAATCCCCGGAATGCCGCGGCCGGTTCCTTGAGACAGTTGGATTCGCGGATTACCGCTGCCCGTCCCCTGGAATGTTTCTTTTATGGCCTGGGTGAAGTTATCGGCCGAACCTTTGAGACGCACTGGGAGATACTCCAGACTCTTCCCCACTGGGGTCTGCGGACTAATCCTCTGGCCCGACGGGCATCCGGGATTGATGGTGTTTTGGCATCGATCACCTGGATAGAATCGGAGCGAGACCATTTACCCTACGACATCGACGGCCTGGTGGTCAAGGTTAATAGCCTGGAACTGCAAGCCCGATTGGGCGTCAAGAGCCGCTCTCCCAGATGGGCCGTGGCCTATAAATTTAAACCCACCCAGGCCTTGACCAGCGTAAAGGACATCCATGTCCAGGTTGGCCGTACCGGGGCCCTAACGCCGGTGGCCATCTTGGAACCGGTTAATGTGGGCGGAGTCACCGTCAGCCGGGCGACCCTTCATAATGCCGATGAGATAGAGAAAAAGGATGTCCGGGTAGGGGATACCGTCCTGGTCCAGCGGGCCGGAGATGTTATCCCGGAAGTGGTCATGGTCGTTAGCGAAGAGCGGACCGGAGTGGAACAACCATTTGTCATGCCCGGCCTGTGCCCCGTCTGCGGGAGCCGGGTGGTCCGGCCGGAAGGAGAGGCGGTGACCAGGTGTTTGAATATTGATTGTCCGGCCAAGGTCAAGGAGTCGATAAAGCATTTTGTTTCCCGCCGGGCCATGGATATCGACGGTCTGGGTGATAAAATCATTGACCGCTTGGTGGATTTGGGACTGGTCACCCGGCCGTCGGATCTCTATTTTCTTAAACCTGGTGATTTAAGCCGGCTGGACAGGTTTGCCGAAAAGTCGGAGGCCAATGCCCTGGCCTCGATTGACCGGAGCCGCCGGGTGACCCTGGACCGGTTGTTGTTCGCTTTGGGCATTCGTTTTGTGGGCGAGCATTTATCCAAGGTCCTGGCCCGGGAATTTGGCTCGATTGAAAGCATCCGGGTCGCGTCCAAGGAATCTCTGGAGACTATTGACGAGATCGGACCTCAGTCGGCCGGCTCGGTCGTCGATTTTTTTTCTAGTGAAGAGAATAATCGGGAGGTTGACCGGTTGCTGGGCGCGGGAGTAACCGTTTTGGACAGCCCCCAGCCGGCGAATAGGGCCGCCCTGTTGGAAGGTAAGACTTTTTTGTTTACCGGCGGGCTGCAAACCATGTCTCGGGAAGAGGCCAAGAAGTTGGTCGATGAACTGGGCGGGCGGGTCGTTTCGGCGGTGAGCAAAAAGACTGATTATGTGGTGGCCGGGGCCGACCCCGGCTCCAAGTTGACCAAGGCCCGAGAGCTTGGCCTGACGATATTGGATGAGAAACAGTTTTTGTCACTTGTTCAACGAGATAACGGCACCGTCTAATCAGCCGTCCGGCTTTTGTGCGCTGCGTCGGAATAAACTGCCGGGGATCTTCGGAGGTAAAAGATATGGCCACCACCAGAGCCAACGCGACTGTCAAAGGAAGGGTCCAGGGGGTGTTTTTCCGGGCCACGACCAGCCAGGAAGCTTTTCGGCTGGGAGTCACCGGGTGGGTCAGGAACCTGAACAATGGCGACGTGGAAGCGGTGATCGAAGGTGAAATCAAGGCGGTGGAAGCCCTGGTCGCCTGGCTCCATCGCGGCCCGTCCCGAGCCCAGGTCACCGAGGTCAAAGTTGATTGGTCCGCCGCAACCGGAGAATTTAAGAATTTTAATACCCGGTACTGACAGGCGGCTGGACGAATATTTCGGCGTCGGAAGCCCGGATATATAAAGGTGTCAAGGCGTCGAGATCATGATTTCGGCCTGAGGTCAACTCGTCCAGGCCCAGAAAAGCCGTTTTGGCCGGGCTGAGATAATTCAACCCCGGTGGAGCCATAATGGCCAGGCTACCCCGGTGGTCTAAAATTCGTTGCCGGTAGAGGCTCGGTCCGTCTCCGGCAAAGATAACCGGCTCTGGGGGAAGGGTATCCAGAAAAGCTTCAAGCGTGACGCACACCTCGGGCCGGACTTTGACCACCGGGCCGGTGTCCCGGCATTGATATAGGCCGGTAAAAACTTGTTTTTTCTTGGCGTCCAGGACAGGACAGATAAGATGCCGGCAGCCAAAGAAATTGGCGGCCAGGACATCGAGCGTCGATACTCCGACTAGAGGCATCCCCGTGGCCAGAGCCAAACCCTTGGCCGCGGCCATGCCGATCCTTAAGCCGGTGAAGCTTCCCGGACCGCGGGTAACGGCCAATCCGTCCAGGTCGGCCAACCTCAACCTCGTTTCAGTCAGCAGTCGGTCAATGGCCAGATGAAGCCGTTTGGAATGAGTCTCCGGGACGTTCAGGAGACGCTCGCCCAAAAGCCTTTCTCCATCCACAATTGCCACACTACCGGCCATAGTGGCCGTATCAATTCCCAGTATTTTCATAGATTCGGTTTCGAGTTGCAGGTTTCGGGTTTCGAGTTACGGGTTGGCCGGTTGCGCGTTCAGGGCAACCCTAGGCCGGTCTGATATCGTCCTCAAATGGTGAGTTATGCCCATCCTGGGCGGCCGGCTCCAAGTACCAAAGGATGAATATGATCAAATCGGATCATCCTGAAAATTTAAATCTGTTTTCGCTAATGACCTTGCAGGGTCAGGTAGAACGGGTGACCTATGTTAATGATGAGACAAATTATACCGTGCTCAAGCTCAAGGTGAAAGGGGCGCGGGATCTGGTCACGGTGGTCGGTTCTCTGGCCGCGGTCACTCCAGGGGAGATACTACAACTAACCGGCACCTGGAGTCAACATCCCAAATTCGGGGAACAGTTCAACGTTAAAGATTACCGCTCCATCGTGCCGGCTGAGGCCGGGGGGATTGAAAAATATTTGGGCTCGGGATTGGTCAAGGGGATCGGGCCGGTTATGGCTAAGCGGATCGTGGCTGTTTTTGGGGCGGACACTCTAAAAATTATCGAGGAATCACCGGAAAAGTTGTTTAGTGTGGCCGGGATCGGGCGGAAACGGGTGGGCCTGATCAGTCAGGCCTGGCAAGAGCAAAAAGAAATCCGGGAGGTGATGATTTTTCTACAAGGGCATGGGGTAAGCACGGTCTACGCAGTCAGGATTTTTAAACGCTACGGGCGGGAAGCGGTTGATGTCGTAACTGAAAATCCTTACCGGCTGGCCGAAGACATTTTTGGCATCGGGTTTATCACCGCGGACAAGATCGCGGCCAACATGGGCATACCCAAGGATTCCCCAGCCCGGTGCCAGGCCGGCCTATTGTATGTGCTTAAGGAACGGGGCGACGACGGCCATGTCTACTATCCGGAAGATCAACTGCTGGAGGAGACCCGTGATCTTCTTGACATCCCTTTGGAAAGATTAGCAGAAGCCCTTTCGGCCCGGCTGGCCGCGGGGGATGTGGCGGCAGAAGAAAAAATTGTTCCTCAAGTTCATGACGGTCGTCCCTTCGGCCGGCCCATTTACCTGGCCAGGCTTTATGCCGCGGAAAGGAATGCCGCGTCCAGATTATCTGATTTGGGTTATTATCCTTCCGGGGCGGGCCGGATAGACGCCGAGGCGGCCCTGGCCTGGGTGGCCCGGGAGATGGGTCTGACTCTGGCCCCGAAGCAGGCCGAGGCGGTCAAAGCGGCTCTAAACAGGAAGGTGATGGTCATTACCGGCGGGCCGGGTACGGGTAAGACAACCATTGTAAAGGCGATCTTAAGAGTTTTTGAAAGCGGCGGCTGTAGTGTGCTTCTGGCCGCACCCACCGGCCGGGCGGCTAAGCGTTTGGCCGAGTCGTGCGGGTGTCCGGCCAAGACCATTCATCGGTTGCTGGAATTTAGTCCTAAAGATCGTCAATTCAAAAAAAATGAAGAGCACCCCTTAAATGTCGATGTGATTATTGTGGATGAAGCCTCCATGATCGATATTGCTTTGATGAACTCTCTGGTGCGGGCCATTCCTCTGTCGGGTTCCATAATACTGGTCGGCGATGTGGACCAACTGCCGTCTGTGGGTCCTGGTAACGTGTTAAAAGATGTTATCTATTCTCACCGGTTTCCGGTAGTCAGGCTGAACCAAATCTTTCGCCAGGCAGAATCCAGCTTGATCGTAGTCAACGCCCATCTCATTAACCGCGGAGAATTTCCCATAATTGACGTTCCCGAAGGGAAACTGACCGATTTTTACTTTATTGAGCAGGAAGACCCGGCCAAGGTTATTTCCACCATATTGAAATTGCTCATGGAGCGGATCCCTCAGCGCTTCGGGTTCGATCCGGTGGAAGATGTCCAGGTCCTCACTCCGATGCACAAGGGTCTCATCGGGGCCGGAAACTTGAATCAGACTATTCAGACAGCCTTGAACCCCCAGGGGGATCAGGTTGTCCGGGGTGGGCGGGTTTACCGGGTGGGGGATAAAGTTATGCAGATCCGAAATAACTACGATAAGGATGTATTTAACGGCGACATGGGCCGAATCTGCC
>JADFXY010000133.1:4721-10792 GCA_015233355.1 Deltaproteobacteria bacterium
CATGACTCAGCATTACGTGCTGCTGCAAAGGAATCTACTCTATACCGCCATCACCCGAGGTAAAAAGCTGGTAGTGACCATCGGGACTAAAAAGGCCCTTTGGTTGGCTATAAAAAATAACCAGACCAGAAGACGCCACACCTTACTGGCCGAGCGATTAATTTCTCTCAGACGAGGTGATTTGTCTTGATGTTATAATTGGCGTTGACCCGGTCAGAGGGTCTGTGCTACCTTGAGTTACCATCATGGCTATCGGGTTACCTTGAAACGCCGGATTACCCTGCCATGATACTTGCATCGCAACGTTGTTTCAGATATAATTATTATTATTGCTCATCTAATTGGCTTTGTCCACGGTGTCTTCATTTATGAAAAAAGATAGATTGCAAAAATGTTCCGAAATGGCCCTGGAGGTCATTGACGGCCGGATGATCATGGCCGAGGAGTCCGTCTGGTTGGCCACTTTTTCGTCGCCGGATGAAGTGATGTTTCTCGCGGCCTGCGCCAATTTGATCACCTGGCACAAAACCAAGGGACAGGTTACTTTCTGCGCCATCATAAACGCCAGATCAGGGAAGTGCCCTGAAAACTGTTCATTTTGCGCGCAGTCAAGTCACTTTCAGACTGAGGCGGAAACATTTCCGTTGCTGCCGGTAGAACAGATAGTCCGGTCTGCGGCACAAGCGGCGCAATGGGGCGCCGGTCGCTTCGGGATTGTGACCAGTGGCCGGGGGGTCCGTCTAGATCATGACCTGGATCAGATCTGCCTGGCCATCTCAGACATCAATGCCGGGAAGTTAATAAGCCCTTGTGCCTCGTTGGGGATACTCAACCGAGAAACCGCCCGGAAACTCAAAGAAGCGGGCCTGGTCACTTATCATCATAACCTGGAGACCTCGGCCGGGTTTTTCCCGGAAATATGTTCGACTCATGCCTACCAGGACCGGATTGAGACCATCAAGGTGGCCCAAGAAGCGGGATTTCGGGTGTGCAGCGGTGGGATTTGGGGCTTAGGTGAGTCGATTAGCCACCGCCTGGAAATGGCCTTTACCTTAAGAGAACTGGGGGTGGACTCGGTTCCGGTAAATTTTCTTAATCCTATCGAGGGAACGAGGTTGGCTAATCAGCCACCCCTGGCTCCGTTGACTATTTTGCAATCGTTGGCCATCTACCGGTTTATCTTACCTCAGGCCGACATCAGGACATGCGGCGGCCGAGAAAAGAATCTGCGCGGGCTGCAGGCGATGATGTTCACCGCCGGGGCGGATTCTACCATGATCGGAAATTATCTGACCACTGCCGGACGCTCGACGGACATGGACCTGGCCGACGTCACTGACCTGGGCCTGGTTCTTACCCGATAGAGTAAGTAACTTGTTGCTCGTTGCGTGTTACGTGTCAATGTCATTAACTTAAGGGGCAGGGCAATTGCACTGATTTATCTAACTATGGTCAATTCCGCTTAAGCCCCAACGGGGCTAACCTAGAGCGCCCCATTGGGGCTTAAGCGGAATTGACCATTTATTAAAATCAGATCCGTTGCCCCTTCCCTTAAGTCAATGACATTGTGTTACGTGTTGCAAGTTATGTGTTCCTGGTTGTCTTAAACGAGTAAAAAGTATCGAGCAACTAATAACAAATAACAGCAACCGGCAACAGGTGTTCTCAGACCTCCTCTGGTGAGGTGCTTTTTGAATACCTGAATGGAAGATTCAAGATTTTATTTTCGGTTGTCGATAATCAGGGCGTCAGATTATGAAATTCAAGGGATTGTTCTCCAATTTCGTTGAACTGACAAATCTGATTCAAATGATTTGCCAGGCTCAAATTACCACCTCGGTGCGCATTACCAGAGGGAATCGGAAGGGCTACCTCTTCGTTGAAGGCGGCAGAATCACCCATGCCCTGGTTGGGCCGAGAACCGGAGAAGAGGCGCTTTACATCCTGCTCTCCTGGCCGGAAGGCTACCTGGAGACAATAAATCGAAAGCCTCCAGGCGGTCCGGACATCAGAACCGATCTAATGTCGATCCTGCTGGAAGCCGGACGAAGGCTGGATGAGGCGGCAGAAAAAGGTATTCTCCTGGACCCGGATGATGTGGATGAGGACGAACAACCCAAAGGCCGGTCTGAACCCCTGGCGAAAGCGGAGGCCGGGCCGGCGGCGGTGATCAATCCTGATGCCCGGCCAACGGAACCGGTTGTTCATCCCGGCCCAGACCCTGAGGAAGTAGAAATAAAAAAAAATCTGGTCGTTGACAGGAGTATTTCCGTCCGCCGGTTCATTGTTCTGTTTTTGGCTTTGTCCATAATCGCGGCCGGGGCGTTCCTGGTTTTTGATTATGTAACTCGAGGCATCACTGAGAGGAGCGCTCCGGCCACCAGCCCGGCCACGCTGACGACCATCCCCACGGCAACCGTGCCAGTAACCACCACCGGCCCCATCTCACCTAACGCCACAGGCGCTCCACCCACGGTGACCTCAACCACTTTGGCCGGCCAGGCGGTCCAACCGACCCAGGAAGCGATTAAGACGACTCTATTGCCGGGTTTCAGAGTAACCACCACCACTCTGCCATGTTCCCATTGCCCCAAATGTGAATCGGGCGGGTATGCGGTCTACATGGAGACTGTTCAAGATTTTGTTTCTGAGGGAAAACCACTTTATAAGAATAGATATCTCTGCCCGAATGATGGAAAAATAATCGAAAAACGTACCTATATCAGACCCGAGGAAAAGTGGACGGACAACCCCTAATGACCAGTTGGTATATCCGGCAAACCAGCCAATCGCTACCCGTAACCTGAACCGGGAGATATAGATGACTTGCCTGACCAATGAGACAATAATAGATTTCTTAACGGGGAGGGAGTTTCCGGATTCAGACGATGAGCAAATACGGCAACGGCTGGAGCGTCTGTTAATTGAAGAGAAGGGCTACGGCCGGGATGAAGCGGCGGTGGGCGTGGCCATTGATTTGTCCATGGATGGCCGAGTGGAGGCAGCCGAGGCCCATCTGGTCATAAAGTTAGGCGGGCGGCAGGGGATGGTCATTCAATGTGCCCGCGGGTCTATGGTTACGAGACACCGAGAGGCGCTGTCGTTGGCTCGATTGATCGGTCCGGTGGTCATTCCTTTTGCCGCAGTGACCAATGGCCGGGATGCCGAGGTCCTGGATACCGCAACCGGATCTGTCATTGCCGCTGGTCTGGCCGCACTGCCTGACCGGGTTACTCTAATGAAGTATCTGGCTGGTGTTCCAGAGATGGAGATTGATGAGAAACGCCGGTTAAAAGAGAAAAGGATCCTGGCCGCCTTTTCCACCCTCCAATGTCCTACTGAATGTGAGCCGGGATGATTATGACCGGTTTTGCCGATTGCAGTCGTGGTCGGGGGCCTTATCTCCGGCCGAATACATGCCCCAGAGCCCGGAGCAGATTTTTTTCAGCCGCTTTCAGTCTGGTAGTGAAAACGGATGACCAGCCTAAGCGAATATCCTCGCCGTAATCGCAGGTCGGGATGTTTTCCTCTTGCATGAGTTTCCTGATCGCCTCGATTCCAAGACCTTCTTGAATGATGATAGCAAGTTGACGTCGATTCAGAAATAGTTTTTCCACCTTATCAAATCCAGGCAGACTCAGGGAGTCCGAAATGCGGCCGACGGCTGACAGGATGGCCCGGTTTTCCCAATTGGCGGCGCCGGGGGTTACCTGGCTGTGATGATACCAAACGCCGTTACAGGCCTGCCAGTGCAGATGATACTTGAATAGGGCCAGGGCCCCGAATTCAGCGTGATTAAATCCCAAGAGTTCGGACTCCAATTCTATCGAAGGTCGGTTCAACTGTTCGGACATTTCTTTAATTTGGTGAGACTCGTTTGGGAAACAATAGGTTAAGAGCAACTTCCCGACGTGCATCAGCAACCCGATAGTATAAAGCTCACCTGAATCATCAACTTGCATGACCATCCCCATGATCGAGGCAATGGCCGCGTTCATTTGGGAATACTCCCAGTATTTATTACGGTTGAATTCTTTTGGTAATTCCAATTCGTCGAGCTTGGAAAGGATGGCGGCCGTAGTCACAATGTTTTTCATCTGGGCAAAGCCAAGCACGGCCATGGCCTGTTCCAACCTGGTAATCTTCTGACCGTAATATGCCGACCCGGCGACATTGATAAATTTGACGCCGAGACTGGTGTCGATACAGCGAATGATTTGGTCGAAGCTGGAAAGGGGATCATCCAGGAGAGCCAGGACCTTGAGAATTGATTCCGGGATTGAGGGTAGTCCGGAAATTACCTCGAACGTGTCGCCGATCTTATGTCGCTTCTGATGATCAGGCTCGTCAATGTGAGCTTCCCGCCAAAATTCAAATGCGGTAATAGGTCTGAATTCTTCCTTGACCAACTTGGCTGTTCCTTTACGCTGGATGATCAAAAGGGAAATGGGCCGGATCGACCATTGATGCGGGACGAATGCGGTTGGCCGGCTTATGACTATCTGGTTTCTCGTCTCAGGTTGGCCGCTGACGGCCGTGATATTATCGCAACCCGCAACCCGTAACCCGGAACGATGAGAGCGGTTATGTCCAGACCCCGGGCAATGGATTGTCACATGTTGGGCATCGGCCGTTCTTGAGCAGACACTTAACGTCATAGAATCCAATGCGGCGGATGACCTCATTCCGGCATATGGGGCACCTGGTTTGATCCATGGGATGCCCTGGAACATTGCCCACATAAGGGAAAAACAGCCCTTCCGCCACGGCGATTTGATAGGCTTTTTCCAGAGTCGACACAGGGGTGGGGGGCAAGTTTTTAATTTTGTACGTCGGATAGAACCGGGTGAAATGGACCGGCGTTTCCTTTCCCAGATTGGCCTTGACCCAGCGGCACAAATTGGTAATTTCTTCGTCGCTGTCATTGAGGGTGGGCAAGATCAAGACGACAATTTCCAGCCAGACGCCTCTCTTCTTGATCAATTCCATCGTCTTGAGCACTGGTTTCAACTCTCCCGAACAAACCTCCCGGTAGAATTTTTCGGTAAATGCTTTGAGATCGATTTTGACCGCGTCCACCGCCCCCAACAATTTGTCCATGGGTTCCTGGTTGATGAAGCCGTTCGAAACCATGACGCTCTTGATCCCATGCCGGCGCCCCTCTCTCGCTGTGGCCAACATGTATTCGTAGAATATTACAGGTTCGGAATAGGTGTAGGCAATAGTTGGGGATGATTCCCGGCGGGCCAGGTCGGCCACCTGGTCAGGCGGCAGGTAGATAGACTGGACCTGCTCCGGACGAAACTGGGAGATCTGCCAGTTTTGACAAAAACGGCATTCTATGTTGCACCCGGCCGTGGCCAGGGAAAAGGCGGTAGAGCCGTTTTCTTCAAAGATAGATACAGTTGCCGCCTGATCGCCCAGGAGTTGGATGTTCCGGCCATGGAATCAGGTGATCCGGTAGTCACCGCGGCCAACTGGTACGGCATCCCCGCGCCTAAGCTGACTATTGACCACAAAGTCAGCGGGCTGACCAACTCGCTCAATTTCGGCTCGGAAACGGTGGAGCTTATTCACATCCCAGGCCACACGCCGGGATCTCTGGGGGTGCTGCTGAACCGGGCCGGTCAACTCATCTTGTTCGGCCAGGACATTCACGGCCCATTTATGCCCCAGTTCAAATCAAACCTGATCGATTATCAGAAGTCGATGGAATATCTGATCAGCCTGTCGCCCGACATTCTGTGCGAAGGTCATTACGGCATCTTCCAGGGCCGAAATAAGGTCAAGGCATTTATAGAAAATCAGGTAAAAGCTAATTGCTGAATTCACACATTTGAGATCGAATATGAGTAACGGTCTATCAAGACGGCAGTTCTTGAAAATCATGGCTTCTTGCTCCGCCATCGGGGCCGGCCTTAGCCTTGACTCCAACGCCACGGCCCAGATGCCCATCGATTTCGGGACAGGACAGCCCATAACCGGGCCATCGGACAAGTTCACTCAAGAAGCCATGTTTTACAAGCCGTTGGGGGAGAAAAAGATCCAATGTCTCCTTTGCCCCAGGCAGT
>JADFXY010000134.1:0-10781 GCA_015233355.1 Deltaproteobacteria bacterium
CGGGGTATCGCCTTAATCGGCAAGGTGGATTACCGTCAGGCTCTGGTTGATTTGGGCGAAGCTTTGAAAGCCGAACCGGATTCCGCCTGGGCCCGCTACTATCACGGCACTGCTCTGCTTAACAGCGGACAGTTTGAACCGGCTATTTCCGACTATACCGATGCCATAAAGTCAAATCATGAGTTTTCTTGGGCTTATAACGGCCGAGGAAGAGCTTACCTGGGGATGGGTGAATATGACCAAGCCCTGGCCGACTGTGACCAGGCCCTGCAAATCGATCCGGATTTTGCCTGGGCCCTGGATACACGGGGAAACGTATTGTTGAAGAAGGGAGATACTGAGCAGGCCATTTCTAATTATAACCAGGCCCTTAAGATAAATTCTCAATTTGCCCAAGCCCGAAGCGATCGCGGTAAGGCTTACTTTCAAAAGGGCGATTACGATCGGGCCATTTCCGACCTTCAAGAAGCCCTGGCCGGTGACCCCAATCTTCCGGAGGCCCTAACCCTGCTGGACAAGGCAATAAGCCAGAGCACCGGCAAGTTAAACTAATTCTAAGCCCCTTTCCGGATTTTTTCCGGGAACGTTTTGTTGCTATTTTTAGCGTACATTTTGGTTTATTAGCCCTTCGGCCACTAATATTTTAGGTGTGCATTGTCATTCTTGGTTGACCTGAAGCCGCTCCTTCCGATCAGCCCGATATGGCGATTTAGACTGAAATTATTAGCTGGCCGAAGTGCGTTGAAGCCGGCAATAGTATATATTCCCCTATTCCGAATTGGATGATGGAGCTTTAAGTATGCTGCCGGAGAGCCGGTCGAAAGGGACGCGGTATGAACAGAATAGTCGGTTATTTTATCTTGTCGGCATTATGCCTGGTGATCTTAGCAGACTCCACCCCGGCTTTGAGTCAGACTATCGCTGTCACCATCACCACTGTTGGGCCAAGTAATGACGCCAACGCGAGCATCACCAAACTGGTCCAACCAGGCTCAACGATCCATCTCTATGTTGGGTTTACCGTGACCAGTGGCTCAGGGGAATCCACAACGGGGATAAATGTAACCGATCCTAATGGGCAGAATGTCGCGGCCTGGAACATCCAGAGTACTCCCGGTCAGGTGTACGTGGGGGCGTGGCATGTTGACGCGACGGTCACCGTCCCTTCGGATATGGCGCCGGGCACATACACCATCACCGGTACCGTCAAGCAAGGAACCCAGGTTTTGGCCGCGTCCACTAATAATTTTTTTATTCAAGGTGGTGCAGGTCATCTGAGTTTGACCAAAATAGAAGTCAGTCCGACCAAAGATGGACCGGCAGTCAGCGCCTGCAGTCCTGGCGATACCGTATTCTGGCGAGTTCACTACACCGAGTCCCAGGTAGCCTCCGGCGACAAAGAGTGGGTGGCGATTTATGTTACCGGGCCGGATGGCGTGAATATCCCATTACTCAGCATCGGCCAGGCCTTTGACGCCGGTGCCGGCAGTTGGGTGGTTACCGCGTCTAAGGCCATCCCGACTACCGCCCAGTTGGGTGTTTACAGCCTGTGGAGTCTGATCGCCCTATCCGGGAGCGTCACCGATACGCAGGCCTGTTTAGGTCAATTCCAGGTGGTTTCCAAGGGTCAAGAAAAGCCCTTGATGAATATCACCAAGGCGGCCCCGCCCAAGTCGCTGCCGGATGCCGGTTGGCAAGATCTGGGGTTGTACGGAGGACAGATCAACACCATCGCCATTGAACCAACCCAAGGCAACCTGTCTTTTGCCGGAACCTGGAACGGCGACGGCCTGTTCAAAAGTTTTGACGGCGGCCAAACCTGGCAATCGGTCACCGGGTTTCGGAATAAAAATATGCAGAAGGTGATGTTTTTCGGCCGTGACCCGAGTGTTATCTGGGCCCTCGGGTATCGAGATATTTATAGAAGCGCGGATGGCGGCAATAGTTTTACCCAGTACCTCTTCGGGTATAACCTGGCCTATTACTCGCTGGCCGTCCATCCCACCGACCCAAACGTGGCCTATGTTGGAACGGCCGGATTAAACGACATCTTTGACGCGGGGTTTATTCTGAAGACCTCGGATGGAGGAAATACCTGGACGCCACTAAACCACCAGTTTGATCATCTAGTCACATCACTGGCCATTAATCCCAAGAACCCTTCGGAGATCTGGGCGGGCACCGGTCACATCAACTTGACCAACGGTGCCGGCGCCTTGTATAAGAGTACAAATGGTGGCGCAACCTGGTCTCAGGTTACGGTGGGATATACCAGTTCCTTCGAAAGCCTGGCCATTCGGCCCGATAACCCCCTGGTCGTATTTGCCGGAGGTTATGGCGGACTTTATAGAACTAACGACGGTGGGGCAACCTGGAAAAAGCTGGCGCCCCCGACGGACTGCCGTGGTCTGACCCTGGATCCGTCCAATCCCAACGTGGTTTATGTCGGCCGGGTGGAAGTGAACAAGTTTGCAGTTTTTAGAAGCGCCGACGGTGGGGAGAACTGGGTGGAGACCCCTACGGGTAACCTGGCATCCCAGGTTTTGGCCTGTCATCCCCGATATCCGAGCATTATTTATTTAGGTGACCTGAAGGGTGGAGTTTATCTTAGCCGCGACAGCGCCAAGACCTTTACGCCCAGCAGCACCGGCATCAAAGCCAATGTCACTTCTTTTCTGGCCAAAGACCTCACCCCGGCCGGAGACCTGCTCGTAGCCACCATTTCGGGCCTTTACCGGAGAGGCCAAGACCGGTCCTGGCATAACCTGCTCAATTACGATATCGCCTATTCCCTGCTCCAGGACCCCCAGACACCCACCACTATTTACCTGGGAGGCGACGTATCGTTTGTTTATAAGTCAACGGACAATGGCGCCAACTGGACTGACCCCACTGTGATCTCAGGTGACGCGGATAATCTGGTGTCTACCTTAGCCATGCCGGCCGGCGGGGGAGCGATTATATATTCCGGATTGCGATATTACTCTGGAGACAAAGGGATGGTCTCCAAAAGTTTTGATGCCGGTGCGACCTGGGGCGCTATTTTTGTCCCCACCGTTCCGGTTAATACCGTGGTGGTCAGCCCGGACAACCCCAATCTGGTGTTGGCCGGCACCGGTTGTTTCTATACACCCGGCTATCCCGGCAACCTGTTTGCCTCGCCCGACCGCGGGCGGACCTGGATTAACCAGTTAAAAAACGTTACCGTAAATCGTCTCACCTTCAGTCCGGACAGCCCCAGGAGGATTTTTGCTTCATGCGGATACAGCGCCGGCACTTTCAACGGACTTTTTGTCAGCGATGATCTCGGGACCAGTTGGACGCAAAAGACGGGCGGACTCCCGGGCGGCCTGGCAATGGTCAAGTGTGAGGTGGATCCGGCTAACGATGCCCTTTACCTGGCTACCTATCGAAACGGGGTGTACTACAGTCCGGATGCCGGTCAAAACTGGTCGGCGATCGGCCTGGATGATTACAATCTTCTTGACCTGTTAATCCTTCCCGCCGGCATGGCCATGGACCGGTCGTCGGCCGGTAGAACGGACACCTCGGGGCTGCCTAATATTTTTGTTGGTGGTGAGAATGGAATATCTCGGAAATCAGGGGGCGGTATCGGTTGGATTATCGGTGTAGTTCGGGACACTAACAATCAATTGCTGGACAATATGTTTGTCGAGACGAGCGGCTCTCTGGACGTGACTCTGGGGGGGCTATACCGGCTGGCCGTGGCCGACGGCGGATACTGGGTCAAATGTTTTGGCCCGGGCCATCAAACGGTGGATTTTCCCAACAAGGTGGATGTCCCCACGGCGGAGGAAGTGACCGTGAATTTTTCTTTGACCCCGTCCCAGGCTGCTGTGGCCTTCCGGGCCGTTAATGAGTATTACCAGCCGGGTGGTCATCCCAAGGTGACCATTAATTTCTATGGCCAAGGTAACGCTTCGGAATATCTGGCTGTATTCCCGCCGGATATCAGCGGAAAACTCTTTTGTCTGGATAGTCAGGGGAATCCGGGAAGCGATAACCTGCCGCTCGTGAGAAAGCAGGTCGCCTTAACCTCTGATTATACAGGCAGCGACACCCTGGAACTCAAATTGCCCGGTTCCGGGCGCTATACTCTTTACACGGTCATCACCCGACCTGGGGCTAACGTGGCCGATTTTTCCACCTGGCTGGGCTATGACCAGACCACGTTTACGATCGAATAACCTGTTTCATTAAAATCAGGAGCCTGGTATGACTATCGGTTATGTTGGATTAGGCCCGGAGAGGTCTAATAGTCGGCTATTCCGGCTGGCAGCCCTGTCTCTACTCCTCCCGGCATTGATCGGCCTGGGTTTGGCGGATGCCCTGGCTCAAGTCCATCCCTCGATGCAGATTGCCTCATCGCCCAATCCGGTCGGGTCAGGGGCTCGCGCCCTGGGCATGGGCGGGGCCTTCATCGCCGTAGCCGACGACGCCACAGCCGCGTCCTGGAACCCCGGCGGTCTGATCCAGTTAGAGACCCCTGAACTCTCCGTCGTCGGTGCGTATGGATCCTCCAAAGACCAAAATACCTCCCACTTCCATCCCGAGGCCAACGGCGAAGGAACCTTTAGCAGTTTTGACGTAAACTATTTCAGCGCGGCCTATCCCTTCCATTTTTTGGATCGGAACATGGTCGTCTCGCTGAATGTGCAACATCTTTATGATTTCAATAAAGACATTAAATATAACTTTACAACCCAGGGGCAACAGAGCGGGATTCCTTATCGGAATGATACTTCCTTCTCTTACGAATCCCGGGGGGACTTGCGAACCGTCTCGCCCGCCTTTTCCTTGGAAATAACCCCAGGGCTTTCCTTGGGCGCGACCGTCAATGTTTGGACTGATAAATTATTCTGGAAAAACGAGTGGTCCCGAAAGTTGTCTTATACCTCCAAAGATTCAACCGGCAAAGAATTGATTGGGTTGCTTGATGAAAAATACCACGATATTTTTGGGATTAACTACCACGTGGGCGCTCTCTGGAATATTAACAAGACGGTGACCTTGGGTGCGGTGCTCAAAACCCCCTTCACTATGAAATTGACTCGGGATACGTATCAAGACGTTCATCCGCCCAACCCGCCGATTCCGCCAATTCCATCAAATACCAGGGAAGATATGGAACTGCGTTTCCCCATTTCCTATGGCCTGGGCGTGGCGGTTCGATATTCGGATCACCTGACCTTATCCGCTGATATCTATCGCACCGAATGGTCTCAATATATTTTGAAAGATTCGCACGGCAATGAAACCAGCCCGGTAGCCGACTTGCCGGCAAGCCAGGCCGATGTCCCGGCCACACACCAGGTCCGGCTTGGGGGCGAGTATTTGTTCATACTGGATAAGACTATTATCCCGGCCCGCGCCGGTCTGTTTTACGATCCCCAGCCGACCCAAGGCGGGGTCAACAATTTCTATGGGTTCAGCCTGGGCACCGGATGTATGATCGGCGATATGGTCTTGGATGTGGCTTATCAATTCCGCTGGAGCCTTGACTCCAAGGGTATCTTGCTTCAAGTTCCCGACGCCACGACCGATGAGACCCAGCACACGTTTCTGATGTCAGTCATTTATCATTTTTGATCAGTAGATTAGGATGATTACCGAACGGCGGGATACTATTCGGGTGATAAGTGCGCGCCCCGGCACCCCGCGCGAAAGGAGAACCTATGAACAAAGAAGTCAGAAAATCTGATCAAGATATGCTGGATGAATACGACTTTAGCCAGGGCGAACAAGGCAAGTATGCGAAGGACTATGCCGAGGGAACGAACACTATTTTGCTTTCCCCTGAATTGGCCCAAGTATTTCCTGACTCTGAGTCGGTTAACCAGGCCTTGCATCTGCTTGTTGATCTGGCCAAAAGGATAAGAGTCTCCTCACCGGATATACCAAAACCGTAACAGACAAGCAGACATTCATCCGTTGCATCTCACCGTAGGGTCATGCCGCAGTTTGCCGATCTGGATCATCCGGCGAGCGCCTTCCAAACTCAGGAGACCAAATTGACATTACCCCGTCTTTCTGCAAATGACCAGAGTATCCTTCAGTTGGCTGCGGCCCTGGAAGGTGGGCTGGGATATTTTGGGATCGACGGGTTGTTGGCCTTTCTGCCCTTGAAACCGTCTGAGGTATTGGCTGGTTTGGAAAACCTGAAAAAGCTGGAACTGGTGGAGGATTTTGGCCGGGAGAGACCGTCCGATTTCCGGTTTAGCCGGGACTTTTGGAAGACGGCCGACTCCCGCGCCGGGATTGGGGAGGCTTCCGCCGAAGTTCATCGGCAACTGGCCGACTACTTTGCTAAAGAAATGCCGCCTGGAATCAACCGGAATACCAAAGTGGCGTGGCATCACGAGAGAGCCGGGCAGATTCAGTCGGCGGTGCCCCTGTGGCATGAAGCAGTCGGGCAACTAATTCAAGGACACCGGACGGACGAAGCCGTCCTTATGATTGGCAAATCCTTAAACGCCCTGCTCAATCTCAAAAGAACCCATCAGCATAATAAATTTTTTCTGGAGCTGTTCGTCCTCTTGGCCGAAAACGGGCCGGTGATCAAAGATGCCCCCCGGACTGAACTGATCGTCTCGGAGGTGGAGACCAGAGCCAAGGCCGGAGATCCCAGCCCTCTGGCCATCAGGGCCTTGTTGTTTGCCAGTTTCGGCTTAATCGGAGCCGGCCGTCTGCAATGGTTGGAGTCATTGTGCCGTCAAGCCCAAGCCATGGCTCAAGAATTAAACCATGCCGAGAGTCTCAAAATGGCCGGCCTTTTTCAGGGCGCCGTACACTATATCCAGGGAAATTTTAAGGCCGCTGTGGAGCTTTATGAGTCTACCCTGGATAATACCGAGAACCTGCCCAATGACCCGGTCTCGTTGGGGGTGTGCATTCTGCTGGCCCACTGCTATGCCCTGACCGGACGGATTCCCCGCGCCCTGGGCATGGTCAACGCCATCATGGAAGCGGCTAAAAAGACCGAAAGAGAGTATATCATCGTCTGGGCCCAGGCCGTTTTCGGATCTATCTTATTGGAAACGGGGCGCTTAGATGAGGCCAAGGAAGTGCTCGACCGCCTTAGCACGGCCATGGGGTTTCAAAACGCCATTTTCCCTCGGGCCGCCTATTACTGGGGCATGGCCTATATCCATTTTCACCAGGGGACGTACCGGGAAATGACGCCCTACCTGGAAAAATTATACAGCCCCGGGATGCGTTTCGGAAATTTTTATAACCCCAGCGGCATTGAAGTGACTTCCGTCCTGGCCCGGATGGAGCCGATTGAATTAGAAGCCATGGGCCTGTCTCCCTACCTGGATAAAATGAAAAAGATGCTCCAGAAAGGCGGCCGCCACCCCGCGGTCAAAGGCCTGGTGGCCTACCATACGGTGATGAACCAGTACCAACGGGGAAAATTAACCGGCCCTAAGACGATTAAAGGCTTGACCAGGGCGGAGGAACTCCTGGCCCATACAGACAGTGTCCTGGCCCTGGCTCGGGTTCGGGCCGGGTTGGCCGGGGTATATCTGGACATTGGCCAACCGGTAGCAGCCAGGGAAGCCCTGCTTCCTCAGACAGAGGTGCTGAACGAGTGCGGAGCGGCCGTCTTTCCCAGAAGATTGCGTGATTTGATCGGACCGGAATCTCCTGAAAAACTCCTGCTCAAAGCGGTCGGAGAGATCAGCCGATGTCTGGGTGCGGTCTTAGACCGAGACAGTCTGATCCAACGGGCCATCGAGACCATCAACCGGATCACCGGAGCGGAACGAGGCGGTCTGTTCCTGTACGGCGGAGAGGAGAGAGGTTCCCGGAGGTTGCTGCTCCAGGCTTCACGGGGGTTGTCTGAGGAATCGCTGGCCCAGCCGGCCTTTGCTCCCTTCTTAAATTGGATTCATCAGGTCGCGGAAACAGGCGCCGGGGGGATCAAGAAGAGTCAGTCCGGCGTCACGGCCGGTAGCCCGACGGTGGCTTTATGCGCCCCTTTAATCCTGCGGGACCGGATCGTAGGCGTGGTCTACCAGGACAACTTGCTGGTCCGGACATCTTTCCGGCAAGAGGACGTCACCCTAATCCAGGCCTTTGCCACTCAACTGGCCGCCGCCTTGGAAAACGCCCGGGCCTTTGAAGAGATTGAACGCCTGAACAAAAGGCTGAAGGAAGAAAACGAATACTACGAAGAAGAAGACCTGAAGGCCCACCATTACGGGGAGATCGTAGCCGTATCAAAACCCATGCTCAAGGCTCTGGGTCTGATCGACAAGGTGGTCCGGACGGATATTCCCGTGCTGATTTTAGGTGAAACCGGAGTGGGCAAAGAACTGGTGGCCAGAAGTCTGCATCAGCGCAGCCCCAGGTCAAATCGGCCGTTCATCCGGGTCAACTGCGCCATTTTGCCGGAAGGTCTGATTATCAGTGAGCTCTTCGGCCATGAAAAAGGCGCCTTCACCGGTGCCGAAAAGACTCGTCCCGGCCGGTTTGAACTGGCTGACCAGGGGACTATTTTTTTAGATGAGGTGGGCGAACTGCCGCCCGATGCCCAGGCTAAATTTCTCCGGGTGTTGCAGGAGGGCGAGTTCGAACGGATAGGCGGGGCTAAAACGTTTAACGTGGATATCCGAGTTGTCGCCGCGACCAACCGGAACCTAAAGGAAGAAGTGGCCTCCGGCCGGTTTCGGGCCGATCTGTTCTATCGGCTGAATACCTTCCCTATAAACGTGCCACCCTTGCGCGACCGGAAGGAAGATATCCCGCCTCTGGCCTACTATTTCCTGGCCAACAGTGGCCGCAAGCTGGGCAAGACTTTTGACGGCATTCCCAAAAAGGAAATGAGCCGGCTGTTTGATTACCCCTGGCCGGGGAATGTTCGGGAATTGAAGCATGTTATTGAACGATCCGCTATCCTGGCCCCTCCGGGGAAGCTAAGAATACACCTGCCGGATGAACCACAGGCCGTTCCGGGCGGGATGGTCTGGCACGAACTGGATGCGGTGGAACGGGAGTATATTCTTAAAGTGCTGGAGCACACCGGATGGAAAGTGGCTGGAGAGGGTGGAGCGGCGGAAATCCTGGGGCTAAAACGGTCCACGCTGCTCAGCCGGATGAAAAAATTGAACGTGGAAAAACCTTGGAAGAAGTCACCCTAATCGTTTAGTAACGAGCAACCTCTAACATCGGAAATATTCATGTCCTTGGAATCAGCAGAACAGGTTATCGAACCAGGTCAGAGCTGGGAGGTTGATCTTTTTCGTCCGGAAGACGCCGCGGGAGTGGTCCGGCTTTTCCTCATGATCTATGGGAAGGGCTACCCGATCAAGACATTTATTGATCCTGACCTTCTGATAAAGGAAAATGCCGCGGGCCGGACGATCTCTTCGGTGGCCCGAACGCCCAAAGGTGATATCGTCGGTCAAACCGCCATGTTTTGCAGTTCCGCCTCTGAGGTTACCCGAGAATTAGGCTCGGGTGTGGTTGAACCAGGGTACAGTGGGGGGAAAGGTATTCTGACCCAACTGCTCTCCCACGGCCAGCACGTCGCAGCTAAGCAATACGGGGTGTCCATGATTTTCGGCGAACCGGTCTGCCTTCACGTCATCTCTCAGAAGGCTTGTAAAACACTGGGATGGACAACCCATGCGGTGGAGATGGATCTTATTCCGGCATCGCATTATGCCAAGCATAAATCGACCTCCGGCCGGGTGTCAACCCTGGTGGATTTCGTAACCTTGCTTCCCCGGCCGCACACTGTTTATCTGCCTCAGGTCTATCAGGAGGCTCTCGAATACATCTACGGTGGTCTGGACGACACCCGTGACCTGCTTTCATCCCAAGAAGGATTAGCTGCTCAGGTCACGACTCGGATAGTCACCCAGGTCTTTGACTTCGCCCAGGTGGCCCGGCTGGCCGTCCATGACGCGGGTCAGGATTTTGCCGCGGCCATGGATCAGGAAGAGGCTGCCCTCAGGAGCCGGGGCGTCGTGGTCATCCAGGTCTGGCTGAAGCTGTCCTGGCCCTGGGTGGCGGCCGCCGTGGAGCATCTTCGGCAACGGGGCTATTTTTTGGGCGGTTTATTGCCGCGGTGGTTTGACGATGACGGTCTGTTGATGCAAAAGGTCATCGGCCGCCCCAACTGGGAAGGAATGCAACTGGAGTTTGACCGCGGAAAGCGGATTGTGGACCTGGCCAAGGCCGACTGGGCTGAAAGAAACGTGGTCCGGCAGGGGCTCATTTGACGGTTCAAGCTGCTGGTTCGGTTTGATTTAAGCTTCTTTCAGATTATATGATACTTATTATGAGGAGATACTCGTGGAAATGGTTTCACCGGAGCATGTGATTGAACCAGGGCAGAGCTGGGAGGTTGATCTTTTTCGTCCGGAAGACGCCGCGGGAGTGGTCCGGCTTTTCCTCATGGTCTATGGGAAAGACTACCCGATCAAGACATATATTGATCCCGATCTTCTGACAGCGGAAAATGCCGCGGGCCGGACTATCTCTTCAGTGGCCCGGACGCCCAAAGGCGATATCGTCGGCCACAATGCCCTGTTTTGCAGCTCCGCCTCTGATGTCATCCGTGAATCCGGCTCGGGGGTGGTCGCACCAGGGTACCGCGGGGGCCAGGGTATTTTTACCCAAATGATGATCCACGGCCAAGAGGTTGGGGCCAAGAAATTTGGGATCGCCGGAATTTATGGTGAATCTGTTTTAAATCACGTATTCTCTCAGAAGGCGTGCCGGACCGTGGGCTGGATAACCCAGGCCGTCGA
>JADFXY010000135.1:0-10764 GCA_015233355.1 Deltaproteobacteria bacterium
GGACAGTCTCTAAGGAATAATCAGAACCATCCACCGCCACCAGAAGTCTTTTCAGATTTGAACTCATCGTCAACAACCTCCTCTCTCATCGATAACGACACGAACCAGTTGCTTTGATTAGGAGTTAGCGGGATCAGACACGGTTATATCGGACACGGTTAAACGAAAAGATGAACCTAACAGTTACATAGATTTCCCGATCAATTTTTCTTACTCTTGACGTCATGGACACCCAGCCCGCCCGAAGAAAACTGCTCGACGATAATTTCGTAAAACCTCCTCTGTTGAGATGGAGAAAGTATTTCTTTTTCCTCCAGGATGTGTTCAATCACCTCGTTTTCAAGCCTGGATTGGTGGAAGAGAATTTGACGGGCGACGTCATCAATGCTCGATCTGTCCGGCGGTTCAGCGAACAGGAGTTGGGCTAACTTGGCTCGCTCCAGGCACAAGTTTTGTCTGATCAGACTGACCTTGGGCAGGAAAGTTTCTCGGATCTCCTGGACCTTAAGTCGCTGTTCAGGAGTCAGATCCGGGATCAGATCAAGATACCCTTTGATGGGCGGGTTTTGGGGCACCCGTTTGAGATATAGGTATACGAGAGTCAGCGTGGCCACAATAGTGACCAGCATGACCACCACGCCGAAAGCTAATAACTGAATAGCCATTTTTAACCTCGTCCGGATTGTTCCAACAGTTTCAAGTAGATGTACCCCATGGAAAACGGCGGAAAATCGTTAAATTCATCGAGAGTCTGGTTGCTCGAATATCTCGTTGCCTCCAGTGACCTGATGAAACTCTGCACGGACCGCCACAGAGACGCCAAGATCGACGGCCTGGCAGCAGCCGGACCTTTCTTCGCCTCCACCATCCGGCCTAATTGCCGGGCAAAGTCGGGGGCCAGCTCAATCTTGGGCAATTCCCGCACCGTTGTATCAATTTTTTGGAAATCTTGGAACACCTCTCGGCAGTCAGCGCATTGACCGATATGGTGCGCCATCTGCCATGATGACTCAGAATCCAGCTCATGGTCCAGGTACGCGGAAATCTTCTCATAAACTTTAGAGCATTGCATAAGGATACTCCCTATTGCTTGCAAAAACATTTAACCATAACCGGCTGACACCGGCCCGGTTCCTAGTCCGGTAGTCCAATGTGCGGCGGCTTCAGACAAAGCAGGGGAAGGTTATGGGGAACTCCCCGTTGGGTCACGCATAAGCTTCCGTAGCTGCTTGCGGGCTCTAAAGATTAAGGACTCAACGCCGGCCAGGGAGATATTCAATACCTGGCTGATCTCCAGGTAAGACAGATCTTCGTTCACTCGGAGCCACAATGCCGCCCTTTGATTTTCCGGGAGCCGGTCCAGGGCGGCCATCAAGTCCTCTTCCAGTTCTTTTTTTCGGCTTTCCGCCTGGTCATGGGCTGGATGCTCCAACTCGGCCGGGTCTACTGAGGGCAAGCCGGGTTGCGGGTAACCACGCCGCTTTTGACGCTTTAACTCGTTGGCGCACAGGTTGAAGGCGATGGTGAATACCCAGGTTGAGACTTTCCCTCTGGGTTCAAACTCTTCGGCTCCCTGAAATACTTTCAAGAACACTTCTTGAGTCAGGTCTTGAGCCGTAAACCGGTCTCGGACGTACCTGAAAATGAAATTCACGATGGGGTTCTGGTACTTTCTTACGAATAGTTCGAAGGCCGAACGATCTCCTCTCCCGATGGCCTTGATTGTATCTAAGTCGGGATCTTCCATAGAAGCCGATGTATTGCCACTGGGTCCGGTGAAAGATTGTCGTTTTCTGACTACCATGTTAACTTACCAATTTTACTGATTCTGCCTGACGGCGTTGACTGAGGCGATGCCGTCTTACTTAGTTAAACAAAGAAGACGGGGAAAACTCGCGGCCGGACACGAAATAAATGGAGTTTATTTTGCGGCGCCTCAGATGCTAAAAAAATATGATTAATCTTCCAAGCCAATCATTTTGACGGAATCAGCATCGCTTTGACCATAGACTGCGCGGCGGGCGCTAAATGAATCTCGACATTCCTGGAGCCCGAGAGTATACTGCTTAACTGAATAGATTACCATAGCTCCTATAGCATATTAGAATGAAAAGGTAAACAAAGTTCCTCAGATGGTAACAACATAATAGATACTGATGAAACAACGGCAGTGAATCCGGTGCTCCGATCACGACAGAGGAGAACCGGAATTTCTGAGACACTAATTCAAAGACATTGATCACTGGTCAGTGATGACTAATCACTAATGAGCAACCGTAAGGGGAACTTCATATGCTGGTCAAGGGATATTACGGCATTTCTCTAGAACCGTGCGGACCGCTGTTTAAGACCGCTCCCCTAACCGATGCGGTCTGGGCGGCCCATTTCAGATTGGACGCCGAAGTTGCGCCATTGTTTCCCTTTATTAACGGCCTGGCCGGGTCCGCCACCTTCTTTGAAGATCCCCCATTCATCAGGTTCCTGCTGGACGGGTTTGTCTGTGGGCTCAATCCCGAGGGCGGGGTGGCCGCGCCCTTTGTAGATCGAGTTCAAGTTCTGGAGTTTTTGGAGCGGCTGATCGCCTTTCTCAACGATATTGATGTCCGCAAAGACACCCTGGAGCCGAATTACAGGCGATGGAACCCCGTGGTCCCGGTGCTTGATATCTTCAGGCTGCTGCCCCGGACAAACTGTCGGACATGTGGCTATGCCTCCTGCCTGGCTTTTGCCGCGGCCTTGAGTAAGCAGAAAACCGGACCGGACCGCTGTCCCGCTTTAGTCCGCCCTATGGCCGAGCAGGCCGTCTATCCGGTCGTTGATAGCCAGGGCCGGATCTTGTCTACCGTGGTCATCGACATCGATACGGCCAAGATCAGGAGCGACATGCACGAGCAGCAGCAGTATATTGCCGGCCTGGAAAAGAAGCTGTCCGACCTGGCCCGGGCCGACGAGAGCGCAGAAGATGTCAACCACCGTTTACCGGCGCCGCTGACCGACCGGGAAATGGAGGTGCTGCGTCTCCTGGCTCGGGGGGCGACTAATAACGAAATATCCCACGGATTGGACATCAGCCCCCATACCGTCAAAAGCCATGTCATCCATATCTTTAATAAGATCGGGGTCAACGACCGGACCCAGGCCGCGGTCTGGGCCACCCGCCATCACCTGGTTTAATCTCACTCGGGCCGTCCTCACAAATACGAAAAAAAGTGCCGCCATCCCCCAAATGGGGGATTTTTTATTGGTCAGGTTCGTCTAAGATTTTGCCTGAATATATAACCCAATGCTGTTGAATTAAGGGTGCGACGTCAAGATTTCCCGCTTCGCTCGAAATGACAGTGGGGTGGACCACCTGGAATGACGATGCAAATTTGTCATTCCAGGTGCGAAGCGAGGAATCTTATCTCATCCGAAGAAGGTCAGGCGTGCCGCTAATTCAACAGCATTGACCATCTAACCGGGGATGGTTTATCCGGTGATCAAAAAATATCCGGCGTCGGCCTGACCGGGCCGGGCGGAGTAAAAAACGCCATCGACCGGATTTCAGCTAATTGGAGAAATACCAACCCAGTCTACTTTAAGGAGGATTATAATGAAATGCGATCATTGCCGGACGGATATAAACCAGTCGGAAGAGAGGGAGCATCTGGGGCGGACCCTGTGCGAGGATTGTTACATGGATGCCTTATCGCCCACCAAGACCTGTGACCCCTGGGCTGTTTATAGCGCCACCTCGCTGGAACGGCACATGGGCCGGCTGGCCGCATTAACCCCGATTCAAACCGAGGTACTTGGGATATTAACCGAGGCGGGAGATGTGGAGGCCACCGCCTTGCTTCAAGCCCTGGGCGGTAAGCTGACCATGCCTCAGTTGGAAAGAGAATTCGCCACCCTCAGACATATGGAAAAGGTCAGGGCGGAGAAGAGAGAAGGAAAGATTTTCATCCGCTTGTTTTGAGCGAGCATCGAAGGACGAATTATGACGAGACTATTCATGGAAGTCATACCAATGCCATTGATTTGAGAGGAAAACTTTATCATTTATGATCGCTCCTCTCAAGCCCCGAAGGGGCGCACTAGGTTAGCCCAGGGCAACGCCCTGGGAAATACGGCAGGTTACGTGTCGGCAGAATGGTCGGGTGGTCTGCCAGCCCTAAAGCCATTTCCTTTGGAAGGGATACACAACACGGCTGAGGTTCTGAATCACCGACTGATTTATGTAATTATTAGATAATTTTTATATTGTTTTCACCCTGTCCCAGGGCGCTGCCCTGGGCTAACCTAGTGCGCCCCGTTGGGGCTTAAACGGAATTGACTATTATAAGAAAAGTTAGAACGATTGTTCACCGTTTAGGTCAATGACATTGGAAGTCATACGGCACTATCTGCTGAACTAAGGAGGAAAAACATGGCTCGCATCGGCATCATCACCTGTTCCAACTGCACTCAGGAGACCAACTGCGCTTCAACCGTGTGCCTGGCCGATATGAGAAAGCGCCAGGGTCTTTTTTCCCGTTATCCGGCGGATGAACCTCTTGATCTGGTCGGGATCATTAGTTGCGCCGGGTGTCCCACTCTGGCCGCTCCTGAAAAGATACTCAAGAGAGTGCGCGCTGTGGCCGACTATAGGATCGACGCCCTCCATCTGGCCTTTTGCATGACCGCGGTCTGCCCGTTCATCACCAAATACACTCAAGTCATTCATGCCGAATATCCCGGTATCGAGATCGTCCTTGGAACGCACAAACCGATAGACACGAAGCAGTTCCAGGCCGTGGTCAAAGAACTCCTGCACCCAACGGTCTGTCCGCCTCAAACCATGAATGATGCTATCAAAAGGACGATAAAATTGCCCGCTCAACAGGAAGAATAAGGCCGCCGCCATATCAATGTCATCAAACTGTATTGACCGAGAATTGGCGGACGAATAATGGATTATCATCACCTGACGGCGCCGTGCGGCTTGCCGTGCTTTGAGTGCTATATATCTGGCTGACGAAGACCCTAAGATGCGGGAAACGGTGTCGGAACAGCTAAGGATTCCTTTGGAACAGGCGGTTTGTCGAGGATGCCGCAACGAAGTCGAAGCAGCAATCAAAATGTGATCCGTCATTCATCTTCCATCAGCACCGGACGGTGAATGGCGGATCGTCCCATGTACCTTCTCTTACTCGGCAATATTTCACCAAAAAGCGTCTTCGCAGAATCTCCGTTGTATTGATCAACATCCCACCGGCCGGCGCCGCTCCGAAATCAATCAATCCCGAATTTTTCATGTGACATTCCCCTATACAATGGTATATAATAAAAACATTATCTCCATTTTCCTTATCCTAAAATCCAATGATAAGGCGTTATTCTTAATCTCAAAACATCATTCTTTATCCGAGCCGTTGGGTTACATTGAGTGCCTTTATATTTGACCGAAATGTCCGGCTGAGGCCCATCATACACCCCTAGGGGGATTGGGACGGAGTAGCATCTTAGGTTGACAATGAGTTGAGCCGCCGGCGGATGCCGCAAGGAGTGAAGTGATGACGAATGATTTGTCACAAGAACTGCTTAAAGCAATTCTGGATGCTGATCGCGGCGAGGCTAATCGTCTGATCGACGAATGGGCCGCCCGGCATGGCTATGAAAGCGCCGTAACCGAGGTGCTGACTCCGGCCCTGGAGGCCATTGGCCAGATGTATATGAAGACGGGTGAAGCGACGCTGGCTCAGGGATACGTGGCCGGGAAAATCGCCGAGGATGTCCTGACTAAGGTCCTGGCCGCCCGGCAAGAGGTCGGTGCAGGAGATGCGCCCCTGAAAGGTCCGGTGGTGATCGGCAACACCGAAGATGATTATCACCCGCTGGGGCGGAAGATGGTGGCCGCTTTTCTGCGAATCGCCGGGTGGGAAGTGTTTGACCTGGGGGTGGACGCCTCCCCGTCGGCGCTGGTGGACGAAGCCGTGGCTAAAGGAGCGCGCGTGGTCGGGGCCTCGGCCATGATGTACAGCACCGCCCGGAACATTCGCAAGCTGCGCGAAGAAATTGACCGCCGCGGATTGACCGGCCGCTTGCAATTGGCCGTGGGCGGCGCTGTGTTTAAATTGCGGCCCGAACTGGCCCGAGAAATCGGCGGCGACGGCACCGCGGCGACAGCCCTCCAGGCTCCGGCGCTGTTTGAGGAACTCTGGAACCGGTCCCTGGCCTTGGAGAGTCAACCCGGCCTTAAGGAGGTGTTACCATGAACAGCCTGGAGCGTGTTCTCAATACCGTGGCCGGCAAGCCGGTTGATCGTCCCGCCTATACCTTGACCCTGAGCCTTTACGGAGCCAGACTCACCGGCTGCCCTTTGAGTCGGTACTACACCGATCCCGCGGCTTATGTGGAGGGGCAGTGCGCCGTGCGTGAAACGTTCCAGCCCGATCTCCTGTTCAGTCCGTTTGTATTGACCGCCCTTGGTGAAGCCTTTGGGAGTCGGGTGGCCTATTTTGACCATTATCCGCCCAACCTGACCCGTCCGGCGGCTCGCTCGGCGGAAGAGGCCGCAGCCATATCCTTGCCGGATATTGACGCCCATCCCCGTCTGCTGTTTTTGCGGGAGGCTGTTCGACGGCTGGCGGCGCGCTATTGCGGGGAGGTGCCTATTGTCGGCGTGATGGTCGGCCCGGTCGATCTGCCGCCGTTGATCATGGGCCTGGAAGCCTGGTATGAAGCCCTGCTCTTTGACGAGGACACGGCCCGCAAGATGCTGGAGAAGAGCTGCCGGTTCTTCATTGACTGGGGCAATGCCCTGTTGGGGGACGGTGCGGCGTTTCTGGCCTTGCCTGACGTGTTTAGCAACCCCACCGTGATGCCGCGGCGGGTAGTCCGGGATTTAGCCATGCCGGCCCTGGCCGCTTCTTTTGGAGAAATCCGGGGGCCGATTGTGATCCATCACGGCGGCAGCCGCCTGGCTCCTTTTATCAGGGACTATACAGCCCTGCCCAATGTGGTCGGCTTTGTGGTGGACGCCCGCGATTCCCTGGCCGAGGCGCGGGAAGGTCTCGGCGCGGCTCCCGTGCTGTTGGGCAACATTGACGGCCCCACGCTTCATCAGCAAAGTCCGGAAGAGCTTCAGGTCCGGTGCGCCCGGATTCTGGCTGATCGGGTCCAAGATCCGCATTTTATCCTGGCCACCTCCGCGGCTGACGTAGCTTGGGACACTCCCCCGGATATGATTCAGGTCGTCTGCCGAACGGTTCAGGAGAACGGGAAGAGGGGCCTATGACGGTCCCCTCGACCCGGATCACCGGGATTGCCTGCGCCATTTTTCGCCGGGAAATTGAAGCCCTGCAATCGGCAGGATTGCTTGACTTTCCTTTCCGTTATCTCAGCTCCATGCTGCACATAACCCCGGCCGGACTGGAAGATCAATTGCAAGGCCTTATCTCAGCAGAACGCCGGAAAGGCCGCCCGGTGCTGCTGGTCTATGGTGACTGCTGTGCTCATATGCTGGACTTTGAAGCTGGTCCGGGCGTGGCCCGAACTTCGGGAATCAACTGCTGCGAAATTGTGCTGGGCCGGGAAATCTACCGGCGTTTGCGGGCCGAAGTCGCTTTTTTCCTGATGCCGGAATGGGCCCTCCGCTGGCGGGAGATATTTGAGCAGGAATTGGGTTTGCATGGGGAAAACGCCCGGGATTTCATGACCGACATGCACGCTAAAATGATCTACCTTGATACCGGTCTGATGCCCGTTCCCCAGGCGGTGCTGGCCGAGATGTCGGATTTCGCCGGTTTGCCTTGTGGTGTCTTGCCGGTGACATTAGAGCCATTGCTGGCCAACATGCGGGATGCCTGTGAAAGGATTAAATATCATGCCTAGCCGGGACCTGGCCGTTCCACCCGATGCCGCAGCGTTTCAATTCATGATCATGGATATGCTGGAGAATATCCTTCAATACTCCGATCATCCGGGTCATTTGGGGACTTACCTGACCAAACAAATCAGGGAACTGGTGGGCGGACGGATAGTGGCCTTGCTGCAGTGCCCACCCCTGTCTGAAGATGGGGTTCATCGCCTGGTCAGCATCGCCCCCGAACGATACAACGCGTGGGATAAAGCCCAAGAGCTTGAGACTCTAGCCCGGATCAGCCATGACGTGGATAGATGTACTTTATGGAACGCGGCCGAGGCGCCGGCGGAAGTACAGATACTTTTGGCCGGAATGGAGTGTAACGCGGCCATTGCCTTGCCTCTCCGGATAGGCTCGACTCGGGTCGGCGTGCTGTTGGTCCTGCACCTGCTGGATATGCAGCGTCCGGCGGAAATCTTGCGGGCGCTGGATCTGCTTTCACCGGTGGTGGCCCTGATCTTGCGGAATGCCCTGCTCTATGAGTCGCAAGAGGCTGAGATCCAGGCCCGGACGAGCGAACTGGCCGGCAGCGAAGATCGTTTGCGGACGCTGATCAACGCCATGCCCGACATTGTCTGCTTCAAAGATGGGAACGGGCGTTGGCTCGAGGCCAATGACTTTGACCTGCGTCTTTTTCAATTGGACGGAGTGGACTATCGCGGCAAAAAGGACTCCGAGCTGGCGAAATTTAGTCCCTTTTATCGTGAGGCGTTCCTGACCTGTGAGGGATCGGACGAGCAGGCGTGGAACAAGGGTGACATCAGCCGCGGAGAAGAGACGATTCCCAGACCGGACGGCCAGGCACTGGTGTTTGACATTATTAAAGTACCGACTTTTGATATCGACAGCCGGCGTAAAGGGTTGATTGTGGTTGGCCGGGACATCACGGAGAGGAAACGGTCTGAAGAGGCATTACAAGAGAGTGAAAAGAGATTCCGGGCGATATTCGAACAAGCTGCGGTGGGCGTGGCTCTGATCGAAACGGAAACGTGGCGGTTCACCAGAATTAATCCAAAGTATTGCGATATTCTCGGCTATGCCCTGGAGGAGATGTCGAATAGAACGTTTCAGGAAATCATCCACCCGGAGGATTTAAGTGACTGTTCGCTTAACATGCAGCGGCTGACGGCCGGCGAACTTCGTGATTTTTCCATTGAACAGCGGTACCGGCACAAAGATGGGTCCCATGTCTGGGTTAATCTTACCGTCTCCTCCATGTGGGAGGAGGGGGACCGGCCCGACTATTATATTGCCGTGGTGGAAGACATCACCATGCAGAAGCGGGCCGAGGCAGAGCGAGAGAAGTTGGAGAAACAATTGCGCCAGGCTCAGAAAATGGAGGCCATCGGCACCCTGGCCGGAGGAATCGCCCACGATTTCAATAACATTCTCGGTTCCATTTTCGGGTATACCCAACTGGCCTTGGATGACGCTAAATCCGGTATTGCCAATCGAGACTTTTTGGAAGAAATATTCAAAGCCGCGGTTAGGGCCAGGGATCTGGTAAAACAAATATTAACCCTCAGCCGCCAATCCGACCTGGAGAAGAAACCTTTTGATATTTCATTAATAATAAAAGAAAGTATAAAGCTGTTCCGGGCTTCCCTGCCGGCTAACATTTTGATTGAACAAGAAATATCGGCGAAGGAATCGATAATTTCGGGTGACCCGACACAAATTCATCAAGTTTTAATCAACCTGGCCACCAACGCCGCCCACGCCATGATGGAAAACGGGGGTGTTTTAGGCATACGACTATCTGATTTCTGCCTTGATGTAGATTCCGCGGCCGGAGATGTCAAGTTGACTCCGGGACCTTATCTTAAGTTATCCGTCAGTGATACGGGGCACGGCATAGAGAGCAACGTTATAGACAAGATTTTCGACCCATTTTTTACCACCAAAGAAACAGGCAAGGGGACCGGCATGGGATTGGCCATCGTTCACGGCATCGTTAAGAAACATGGGGGAGCCATCAGTGCCTACAGTGAACCGGGCAAAGGATCAACCTTCAATATCATCCTCCCTATGGCCAAGAAAACGATTGAACCTGAGGCCAATCTCGTTGAGGACATCCCGAGAGGATCTGAGACGGTCCTGCTGGTGGACGATGAACCGGGGTTGCTGGACGCCGGCAAGAAGATGCTGACCCGGTTGGGTTACAAAGTGGTTGCTAAGGCAGGTAGTCTTGAGGCGTTAGCCGCCTTTGTTCGGCAACCTGATGGTTTTGATTTAGTCGTTACGGACATGGCCATGCCGACGATGACGGGAGATAAACTGGCCAAAGAATTAATCCGCCTTCGCCCCGACATCCCGGTCATTCTCTGCACTGGATTCAGTGAGGTCACCAGTGAAGAGAAGGCTAAAGAGATCGGCGTTAAAGGATTTCTGATGAAGCCGATAGATCTTAATCGGTTAGCTAAACTCATTCGGGAGGTACTTGGTTAACGATTGCCTTTCGGTCGGCCCTGTGGTATTATTAAAATCCACCTTTAATGATCACAGACATCAGAGGAGGAGGGGTGCAATGAAATACGGCGCGGCGATTATTCCAGGACCGGCACTGGCGATCTTCATTTGCATTTGCTGCGGCGGCACGGTCGCGGCCCAATCCCCACCCGGTTCATCGTCAATTAAGTTAACCCCACCTCCCGGTGTCTCGTCTGCCATAACATCGGAGCCAAGCAGCTCCACTATCGAACGGCCACGCTCCATTCCCACAGCCGGCACCGGTTCCCGATCCGCCGCGCCGGTAGCCATCATGTCCACCCCGGCCGTACCTTACGGTGGGGCGTCGCAGCCGGCCCCGGTTTACCGGACTAAAACCAGAAAAACAGACCCTCCGTGCCCTTATTGCGGCAGCGAGACCCGGTTCACCG
>JADFXY010000136.1:0-10696 GCA_015233355.1 Deltaproteobacteria bacterium
TTTGGGGGTAGGAACGTCTCCTGATCAATGCCGACAAAGCGCGGCCAACGGTCTAACCCAGGCCGAATAAACGATTATTGAGATCCGTTTCCCTGGCGTAAATGGTGTCAACGAAGAAGGTGATGTCCTCTGCTGAGTGAAAGGCATCGTAGCCTTGCAACAAGAAATCCATTATCTTGCTCATGCCGGCCAGATGGGCTGCCGCATGGACGCTCTTAAGCGACCATTTTATCCACCGCCGCCGGCTGAGATGATGAACCAGCCTGATGCATTCCACCATCAATTCGATTTGATGCCTGCGCTGGTCGTAGTTGTGGGCGTTGCGGTAAATGTCTTGGTATTGCTCCATAGTCAGATCAGGGCCGATTTGCCGGTCCATCATCATCCGGACCATCTGATCGTCCATGGTGTCGGTCAGATCGTGAAGTTCAATGACCTTGCCCAGGATGTCGACGATTTCACCCTTCATGATATGGCTCAACTTGTGGTGCAAGGTCTTGATGCTTTCATTTCGGAAACCGAAATCTTGAACGCTGTAGATCTGTTCGAAAAAGAAGTGACCCAACTTGAAGTAATCGGGATTATCCATTTGATCGGCATAAGTGGTCTTGAGCCGCTCAACTTGAAAGGCCTGGAGGGCCTGCTTCATGATAGTGAATCTATCCTCTGTCGGTGAGTGTTCGGTCATATGCTTTCCGTAGGTTGAAGTTATGGTTATCCGGTGACCTGGAGCGACATCGGATCATCACGGTCGTCGGAGCCGGCCAATAGGCAGCCGATGGCCCCGTTGAGTTGCGGATATTCCGGGACCACGACCGGGACGTTAAGACGTTTCTCGATCAATTGGCCCACGGCCTGGTTGAGAGCTACGCCGCCGCAAAAGATCACCGCTCGTGGGCGATACTTCCGCACCAGGGTATAGACCCGCCGGGCGATGGAATCGTTAATTCCGGCCATGATTCGAGGCATGGGCACGCCGTCGATAACATGATTGATTACTTCGGTTTCTCCAAATATGGCGCAGGTATTGGTAATGGTAGCCGGATCTTCGGCCTGAGTCGACAGCTCTTCCAAGCTGACCCTCAATAACGCCGCCATGTTTTCCAAGTATCGCCCCGTGCCCGCGGCGCACCGGTCATTAGTGATGAAATCAAACACCCGTCCGCCCTTGACCTGAATTATTTTAGTATCCTGGCCGCCCATTTCAACACAAACAAAATCAGTCAAGCCGGTCTGATGGACAGCTCCTCGGAAGTGGGCCCGGATCTCGGTAACGCGTTGAATCGCGGGATCAAAAAAAGTCTTGCCATAGCCGGTGACAATCACCCGGCAGGATTGGCTCAAGCCCAGTCGGTCCATGTTCACTTTCAGCCCGTCCGGGCCTCGAACGAGGGATTCTTTGTAGAACTGGAGAGACTCATACTTTGTTCCGGTAAAGCCTCCCTGGGCCGTCCTGGTCACCACCTTCACCGAGCGGCTGCCGAAATCAATACCTACCCGCACTTTATTGATCCCCCAAGACGTCTACAAACGCTTCTAAGCGCATTTTAGTCCGATTATCCAACGGGCCGAATTTGTCACCTTCAATGGTCAGGATAGGCAGGTCCAATCTCTCCCGGAAAATGATGTCATGCACCTGACGGTAGCAAAAACTCTGAGTATAATGAATAAGACCGTGAATTTGTCTTTGGGCTACGGCCCGGCCGATATCCCGAACGCGGCCAAATAAATCGTAAGGATAAGTAAACTTAAGGTATTGTTCTATAATATCATAGGATTGAGGAGGCATGGCAAATTGCCGTTGGACCTCGTTAAAGACCACTGCCGCGCCTAGTTCCTCCAGGTAATCATAAATCCCGGTGATAATCGGCGGGACTCCGACATATCCCAGCCGGACCCGGTGGGTTAGCGGTTCCCTGGCCGTGGCCGTAACCAAAAAATCATCCAGTTCGGCCTCGAACGCATCAGGGTCGCAGTTGAAATCCGACGAAGAGACCAGATGAATGTGATTCTCAAGGCCCGTCACTTTGTTTTCCCGCCAGGTCAGCTCGTCTAACCGGATTAGCTTAGCCCGGATGGAGTCCAATCTGGATTTGACTTTGATCACATCCGTCGGTGCCGCGCCCAGAGTCTCGGCCAATTTGTCCATTTGCCAGGCCAGCCGGGCTTTGTCCCGGTCCGGTGGGTACTCAAAGGGAATAATCCGGATGCCCCGCTCGCCGAGTATCTCGGATAGCCCCAAGACATTGGTGCAGTCTCCTTGAATCACGGAGATAACAGCTTCCAGTCCGTCCATGGCCATGGCTGTGGCGTAGATTCCTTTGATCCAGGCGCACATGTTGCGCGGGAAACCCATGGCCTCGGCCTCGTTGATCAAAGCCCGTGGATTAGGGGAGTTGATGAAGACGTTATTCAGATCCACCGGGCAGCGGTGGGCGGCCAAGATAACCTCCACCGGCACCGAGGTGCTCATGCCCACCAACGGCCGCGCCGGGAGCGTCTTTTGGCCGGCCGAGGTGTCCTGCGAACAAGTGGCGTTACATTGGTGTGGCAACGTGAATGGCATGATGGCAAACGGCGTGGGCTAAAGGTTAGCTGGACTAAACTTGATAATAAACCATTTCCGGCAAAACTAGACAGGTCAGCTTATTACCGTAAACGGCTCCGGTGTCGATACCAATGCGCCGGAACCTGACAAAAGGTTGATCAAAGGGGGTATGGCCGAAGATGACATCTTTTCCGAAGTCGTATTGTGATAGATAGAATTCGGTTCTGATCCAAACCAGGTCGTCTTCTGATTGACGCTCCAGTGGGATCCCATCGCGCAGCCCGGCATGAACAAAAATGTAATCTTCCGTTTCATGGTAATAGACCAGAGAATTGATAAACTCCCGGTGGGCCGCCGGGATAAATTTGCGTTTATCGGGCCGGCCGGTGCCGGGATAACCGGCCAGGGTCTCGCTGCCGCCGTTGAGCAAGAACAAGGCTTCGTTTTTACGACTCAGGTAATTCTTAAACATAACTTCATGATTTCCGGCCAGACAAACCATCTTAAATCCGGCCTCCCGGAGTCTCAGAATGAAATCAATGACTCCCTTGGAATCAGCCCCTCGGTCAATGTAGTCACCCAGAAAAACAATCAAGTCGTTTTCTTGATCAATAGGTAATTTGTTGAACAGGGAGGTCAGCATCCCCAAGCAACCGTGTATGTCACCGATGGCGAATGTCTTGCCCATGATTTTAGAACCACCGGATGATTCGGATGCGTTCGCGTCGGTCGAGTCGGGTAATTCCCTCGTCTCCGGCGGCCAGTCGGGCCTGGTCGTATTCTTCCATAGTCGGCCGTCGGGCAAGTTCGTCAAACTGCCCGGCCAGGCCACAGGGACGATATTGACCCATGATATTGACGTAGGTGTGGGTTGAAACATCCTGAGCCAGAAAGCGCATGGCTTCTCTGGTCCCGGCCAGGTCGGCGGGCATGACCAGATGCCGGACCAGTAGTCCTCGCATGGCGATTCCCCGGTCATCCATATACAGGTCGCCCACCTGCCGGTGCATCTCTTTGATGGCCGCCTTCACAATGTCTGGATAATCGGGTGCGTTCATAAATTTGGCCGCCGGTGCCGGAGAGACGAACTTCAGGTCCGGCATGTAGATATCCACAATCCCGTCCAAGAGTTTCAGCGTCTCCACCTTATCATAGCCACCGGTGTTATAAACCAGCGGCACACATAATCCTTTTTCCACGGCCTTAATCAGGGCCGAGAGAATCTGGGGGACGACGTGGCTGGGTGTGACAAAATTGACATTATGGCACCCCATCTGTTGGAGTTCCAACATCATCGACGCCAGGGCTTCGTCCGTCACCGCCTGCCCCTCACCGCCGTGGCTGATTTCAAAGTTCTGGCAGAACCGGCAGAGCAGGTTGCAGTGAGCAAAGAAAATGGTCCCGGAGCCGCCTTCGCCGACCAGCGGGTCTTCCTCGCCGAAATGGGGTTGATAAGAGCTGACCTCCGCCTGGACTGCGGTATCACAGAATCCGGTCTGGCCTTCCAATCGGTTGACCCGGCACTCCCGCGGACACAAGACGCACTCGGCCATCATGGCTCGCGCTTTTTCTGCAGCCCGGGATAACGCCCCGGTCTTAAAGGAGTTCATGTACGCCGGTTGATCCGTCATGCCGACCCCGCAAATTTGACAAAGGATTGCACTCAAGGCTTGTTGTTATTCTATGCAATAAGTCTGATCACGCACTCGAATCCAGCTTAATCATATAGGATGGAACGCTGAATTGCAAGGCCAATGTCATCCGGTCTAGGTCCAAACGGCGATTTAATCTATTTCAATTATTGACAGATTGCGTAGCAGCGCCTATAACTATGGTCATGATAAATCATACCCGGACAAAAAATCTATTTGCAGACGCAGCGCGGAAAAAAGATTAAGCATGGTGAATTATGGCCTTTAGAGTGATCTTGTTTACAGGCAAGGGAGGAGTAGGCAAAACCTCGGCGGCTGCGGCCACGGCGGTCCGATGCTCCGAGAATGGTCTTAAAACCCTGGTCATGAGCACTGATGCCGCCCACAGTCTGTCCGACTCATTTGACCAAAACATCGGTTACGCACCCACCCAAGTGGCCACCCATCTCTATGCCCAAGAAATTGACGTCAACCAGGAAATTAGAAAAAACTGGGGCCCCATTAATGACTTCCTGCAGAGTTTTCTACAGTACCAGGGATTCAAGAATGTGGTGGCTGAAGAATTGGCCGTGCTGCCGGGGATGGAAGAGATATTCAGCCTGCTGGAGCTTCACGCCCATGTCATCGAGAGGCAATTCGACGTGGTCGTGATCGATTGCGCGCCTACGGCGGACACCGCCCGGCTATTGGCCTTCCCGGATATTGCCCGCTGGTACATGGAAAAGATCTTCAACATTGAACGGCTCATTATGAAGGCCGTGCGGCCGGTGGCTAAGCACCTGGTGGACGTCCCTTTGCCCCAGGACGAATTTTACGCCAGTTTGGAAAAGTTGTATGAAAAAATGCGGGCCATTAAGGAGCTCCTGGTAGATCGGGAGGTCACCTCGATTCGGATGGTCGTCAACGCCGAGAAAATGGTTATCAAAGAAGCCCAGCGCGCCTACACCTTTCTGAGTCTGTTCGATTTTTCCATTGACGGGGTCATTGTCAACCGGCTTCTCCCCGACTCAGTTACGGATGTTTACTATGCGCGGTGGAAACAACTGCAACAAGAGCATCTGATCTTGATTCACGAGTGTTTTCAACCTTTGCCGATTTTTTTCAGCCGGCTATGGGAAAATGAGGTCACCGGCATCTCCATGTTGTCCCGGATGGGCCGGGAGATTTATCAAGATCGAAATCCAGCCGACATATTTTACAAAGACCGCCCCATGGTCATTGAAGAGAAGGACGGGCAACGCCTGATGCGGATCAGTTTGCCGTTCGCAGAAAAAAAAGAATTGGAGACCTGGATTCGGGGTGATGAATTGTCCATTAGTTATAAAAACTTTAAGAGAAATATTATCCTCCCCCGATCATTTGTGGGGCTGGAGTTGGCTAAAGCGGCCTTTATCGACCAAACCCTGGAGTTGACATTTCAGAAACCAGACTGATTATGGCCGCCCGAAATCGAAAAATCAGATTCTCTGTTTCGCCGTTTGCCAAGCATGACCTGGAGGATGGACCCGGCGTTGTGCTTGTCTCTGATGCCGGCATTAAGGATCGGACCAAATAAAGGAGAAACACGTGTGGGAAAAACTAGTAAAAGATGACTGGCCGGGATTCTTCTATCATTTTAACCGTCAAAATCAATTCTTGCCGATCAGGGTAACCCTCCTCCGGGATGGTCGGACCATCCAGACAATAGAACAGGTGCCGCTGCTGGGTCTGATCTACCGCGGACCGAATCAGGACCATCCGGACGCAATTGAGGTGATGGTCCCAGGCAAGTCGACCGCCTGTCCGGAAGAGGCCGCGGTCTCTTTTTCCGCGCCCAAATCTCTGGAGTTTAAATTCGGCGATCAGAAGAAGATTGTAATGATCAAGATTACGGCATGTTCAGAAGATACGGCCGTGATTGATGTCTTAAACGGTGGGGCGGAGGAGGAACGGTCCCGATTTAACCAAAGGATGGCCTATTCGGTTTACGAGGAGCGTCGAGATAATTCCGGGTATGACCAGGATGATTGGTCTGTGGCAGAGCAGATAATCCAGGCTGTTTCAAGTAAGTACATCAATGGTTGACCCGAGGCCCATAATCCGGCGGGTTGGGATGCGGGGCGGGAGTAGCCGATGTCAGGCCGGGGAAAGAAGACCTTGGAACGCCGCGGCTGGATTGTTGGGTTACGAATCAGGGTATGGAGCGGCAGATGGATCTGGGATTAAAAGGGAAAGTTGCTCTGGTGGCTGGAGCCAGTCAGGGGCTGGGCTTGAGCGTAGCCGCTTCTCTGGCCAATGAAGGGGCCAGGGTCGCCATTTGCTCCAGGTCGGCTGATAATCTCAAAGCAGCCGCCAAAACAATCAAAAGAAACACCGGAGCGACTGTCTTGACCATGGTCGCCGACTTGATGGATACCGACCAGGCCCGAGCATTTGTTCAAGAGTCCGCCGAGCAATTTGGCCGGGTGGATATCCTGGTGACCAACGCCGGGGGGCCGCCGCCCGGTATGTTTATGTCTTTTTCTGAGGACGACTGGCTGAAGGCTTTTCGGCTCAATTTTTTGAGCGGGGCGATGATGATCCGGGAGGCAGTACCCTATATGAAGAAAGGGCGCTGGGGCCGAATCGTCAACATCACGTCGATATCGGTTAAGCAACCGCTTGACGGACTGGTTTTGTCCAATGCGGTCCGTTCCGGAGTCATTGGGTTGGCCAAGACCCTGGCCAAGGAACTGGCTGAGTACAATATCTTAGTGAATAATGTGTGTCCTGGTTACACCATGACGGAAAGAGTCCGGAGCCTGGCTGCAGAATTGGCCGCAGGGACCAACCGGACGCCGGAGGAGATTATTGGGGACTGGGAACTTCGAGTGCCCTTGAACCGGCTGGGAAAACCGGAAGAGCTGGCCGATATGGTGGTCTTTTTGGCTTCGGAACGGGCCGGCTATATTACCGGCGCCACCATCCAGGTCGACGGCGGCTTTTTTAAGGGACTGATGTAATCAGGATTCAGGATCGGGTTGAATCAGGAAATTGGGAGCGATCATGATTTGGGATGTTCATACGCACATTTTTTTGCCTGAGGTGCGCCGGGATAGGGAACGCTTCTTTAAGGGCGAAGACGAATTCCAGTGGATCTATCAGAACGAAAAAGCCCGGATGGTCGGGCCGGAGGATCTGTTGACGACCATGGGTGAGGATGGGGTAGAGCGGGCTGTGGTGTTTTCTTTCCCCTGGCGCGATCCAGGGCTGGCCAGGGAGTCAAATGATTATGTCCTGGAGTCGGCTCAGAAATCCGGCGGGCGATTGATTCCGATGGCCTGCTTTGACCCATTGTCTAAAGAAGCCGCCAACGAGACGGAGCGATGTTTGATTGCCGGGGCCCGAGGGGCAGGGGAGTTGGCCCTATATCTGGCCGGGTCGATGGATGAAATGATCAAGAATTTGACTCCGGTGGCTGAATTGTTGAAAGCCTATGGCTGGCCTCTCCTGATCCACACGAATGAATCTATCGGACATTCTTATCCCGGCAAGGCGGACATGTCTTTGAAGGATATCTACTCGCTGGTGAAGGCGTTTTCGGAAAATACACTTATCCTCGCCCATTGGGGCGGGGGGCTGTTTTTCTATGGTTTGCTGAAGAAGGAGGTGCCGGAAATGTTGAAAAATGTTTATTATGATACGGCCGCGTCTCCTTTTTTGTATTTACCACAGATTGTTGAATTTGCATGCAAAATAGTCGGGGCAAACAAGGTATTGTTTGGAAGTGATTATCCCTTGATTCGACCGGCCAGATATTACCGAGAGATGAAGGCGGCCCGGTTGGATCCGGATGACCTGGCCATGATTTTGAGTGGAAACCTGGAGCGCCTTATGTCTCAAGAGAAAGAGTTCTAACCGGACCACCCAGGTGGTCTTTGGCTGCACAAGATATACTTCGACCGGTCATGATGGTTCTTTTTAGAGGTGGCATGCTTGCCTTGTTACTTGTCGCTGGTTACATGTGTCAAGACAACCGGCAACGAGCAACAAGCAACCGGCAACGCAATGTCATTGACTTAAGGGTTCGGACAAACGAGCTAATTTTTTTTAAAATAGACTTAGTAACTCTTACTCCCACTAAGTTCGTTTATGTGAAGTTCGTTTTTGAACCTACTGAAGAGACTGGTTCTATTATCCATCAGCTTGGAATTTTCTTTGATACTGTTCGTGCTAATGGGGTTCCTGGGGGACAGGCTCACTTAGTTCCTGCTGAGGTTTCTGACCCTGGGTTCTGTTACATGGTTGAGAATATTGTTCCTTTTGAAAGAGTAGTTGGTAAATCTGAATCCTTTGAATATATCTTCCCGTACTAGGAGCTGACAATGGCTTATACTTCGCTTTCTGAATATTATGCCCGTACTTCTTTCATTGGGAAGAATTATAAGCGTATCTTGTTTCGGGACGGTCGTGTAGTCCAAGGAGCTGAGCTTAACGAGTCTCAGTTGTATCTCCAACAAGATCTTTCTGTTCTTGCCAATGCTCTGGTTGGGGATGGTTCTTTCTTGGTTGGGGGGAAGTTGATCTGGCAGAATAATACTGCGTACCTTCAAGATTCTGTGTTTTATGCGATTAAGCATACCCATACTATTGCCCAGCGCACTATTATATGTGATCCTTTCACTACTACCACTTTTGGTATCGGTCTTCGTCAGTATTCTATTACAGAAGATAATGATGCTGAACTGAAGAACCCTGCTACGAACACTGCTTTTTATAATTATCCGGGGGCTGCTCGTCTTAAGATTGATGCCCGATGGATTAAAGAATCTGAGAAAGCTGAAGATGAGGATTATTACGCAATCCATACTGTTGAGAACGGGAGCGTTATCACCCAACAGATTGAAGCTCCCGAAGTTAAGTCTGCCATTGCTGCCGTCCAGCAATATGATAAAGTTTCTAATGGTTCCTATGTAGTCTCTGGTATGGAGGCTTATGTTGCTGGCGAAGACGCTGACCATCACTTCATTGGGATTCCCGCTGGGTTAGCTCACGTTGATGGTGTTTCTATCACCTTTGACTATGAGCGTAATGTTTCTTTGGATAAGACTTCTGCTGTTCGGACTATTAGTAATGAACCTATCTCTATCTCCTCTGGGACTAACTGGTATGCTACCCGTTGGTATCCTATTGCTTCCATTACTGAAATCACAGGACAAGTTGAAATTACCAAGTCTTATGTTAAAGGATCTTCCAATGGTAAGGATTTATTGAAGTCTCCGTTGACCTCTATCATTGCTGTTACTCAGGGTGGTACAACTTATACAGTGTCCTCGGATCACCTTACCAAGGATTATTTCCAGGAAGGAGATTATATTAACTGGGCTCCTGACGGGTCTGGTGGTGGACACACTGAACCTAGCTCGGGTTCTACTTATGCTGTTAAGCTTCGGTATCAGGCTACCTATACCACTGCTAACATTAACCATGCTACAGGTATCTCTACTGATAAGAAAAGTGTCTTCTTACAGTTCAATGATCCGATTGAGGGTCTGGTTACTTTTGCTAACGGGACTGTAGCTAATATTGAGTATGCTCAATATGTCCCCCGTTATGATAAGATCGTTCTCCAGAATACGGGAACTTTGGCTATCATTACTGGGACACCTCATTATCTTACCCCCGTCATCCCTAACCACTCTGTAGGTTTATCTTTAGCCTATTGTTATGTTTCTTATGGTGTTGACCCCGTGGTGGTTTTGGATTTCTACCGTGCCTTTAAGATGTCTGATTTGCAGAATATGTCTTCCCAGATTGATCAACTTAAATATAATATTGCTCAGTTGGGATTGAAAGAAGACGTTCGTTCTTCTGATCCGACTTCCAATAAGTTGAATATGTTCGTAGATCCCTTCTACGATGATGATTTAAGGGATGCGGGCGATCCTTATAACAATGCCATTATAGCTGATGAAATTTTACAACCTGAAATTATTCCTACTATCTACACTATTTCTTCTTCAGCTGTTCCTTTTAGTCTTGTGTCTACTCCCGTAGTTCATATTTCTAATGATGCTTATTCAGGATCTCGTAAGATAAATGAGTTTCTTGCTGAATCTCCTCCCCCCTGTGCAATTTCTATCTCACCTTCTGTCTTTAGGTGGCTTGCTTTTTATCAGGATAACACCATCTCTGTTTGGGATGCTCAAGGTTCTGATGCCAACCATACGGTGTGGACTCTTGCGGTTCAGAACATTTATAATAACCAGGATGATATCTCAGGTAATTATGTTGTTCCTAATGGAACTGTAATTACTTTGAACGCAACTAGGTTCAATGCTAATGAAACCGTCCTTGTGTATCTGGATGGAGTTCAGATTGCTTCTCTAACCGCTAGTTCTTTGGGTTACATCACAAATGCTAATGTGACTATTCCGAATGGAACAAGGTCTGGTTCCCGTATTCTGGAGAACGATCTTATCATAACGGGGGACATATTGAGCATACTCAATATTAGCTACAGTCCCGTTAGCAAAAG
>JADFXY010000137.1:0-10621 GCA_015233355.1 Deltaproteobacteria bacterium
ATGAAACGCTCTCATTCCCGGATTCCGGGATGTAATTTGGGGGCGGATTAACCAAAGTAAAGGCCAACCCACAAACAAACAGCGTGAAGGCGACGCCGTAAAACAACATTGTCTTCTGCAATCCCCATATCCCCAACAGATAGGTAGTTAGGGGAGCAGCGTAAACGGGGGCCAACCCAAACCCGGAAATGACCACGCCCGCGATCAAACCGGTTTTAGACTTGGGAAACCATTTCAGAGCCGGCGGGGTAGCCGACGCGTAGCCGAACCCTATACCCGCCCCAACCATCACTCCGAATCCCAGGACCCAGCAGATGTAGTTGGTCGTCTGCGAGATCCAGATAAACCCTAAACCCACCAGCAGGCCACCGATGAATGCCGTGTTCCGCGGGCCATACTTATCTTGAAGCTTTCCGGCCAAAACCATGGTCACGGCAAACACCAGACAACACACGATGTAAGGATCATTGACGGACGGTAAGCTCCAGGTAAAAATCAGATCTCGGCTGACAATCGAATCTTTTATGGCCACTTTAAAAATCGACCAGGTATATAGGATGCCCAGCGCCAGGTTGATGCCCAATCCACCCAGGGCGACAGACCAACCTTTATTCTTTCGTGCGGCCGACATCGTTTTTTCCTCTAGTCGATCATGATTGAATCGCAAGATAATCGATCCGGCCAATGGGTCTCCGGGTGGTGGCAGCCAAGATTCGAACCCGGCATGGGGATGAAACCTGAACCCACTATGCTGAGTAATGCGACGAATTCTACGATATGGCGAGGGGAACGGTCAATAGGGGGTGGGCCGTATTTAGCGTGGGGAATACCCTACCGTCAGGGAGACTCTAAGGGATAATCAGTATTCGAGCTGAAATTGAACGCCGACCAAGACCTCTTGGCCGAGGTTGATATTATCTACGGGTCGATCTCCATGATCGTAATACCCAAATTCGGGCACCAGCTTGAAGTTTGTGTCCACAGCCACCGGAAAATTGATCACATAAGCATTCCGGGAATAATTGTCGTTAACCCAGGAGGCCGAACCCTGGCGAGTCCAGTCATCGTTCTGATAATGAGAATAACCATAAATCAGGTTGGTGGAGACAAGGCCGAACTTGACGCCCAGATGAACCCATCCGCCATACTGGGTCACATCTTTGAACTGGCCGTCGACCCAGATGGGCTTGCCGTAACCGTTCCGATCGTTACGAGTGAAGGCTCCAATATTCCGGCCATAATATGGATTCAACCGCAAGACCGCCGGGGCCAAGTTAATCTGGAAAGGCATATTGACCAGCCAGGCGGCCACAGCATCATCCTCACCGGTGGGGACACCTTGCCATTTGACCCGGCCCCAGGCAAAACCAGGAGCGATATAAAACAGACTTGTTTTGTAACCTGCGCAGAACTCCAGCCCCGGAAGATCCCAATAACGGTCAATATCTTCATCCGGGTCAGCGATGGTTCCACCGACTCTACCTCCGGGCCCGGCAAACGCCCCCGCCTGGAGAGATATATGGCCTGATCTGTAAGTATAATTCACCACAGGGACCCGGTTGTAGTTTGGGGTGCCACACCCTCTGAGCAGGGAGCGACTGTTGACCTCTCGGCCCGAGCTTGAGGATTCGGCTGCGGCGCCTATATATTGAGGACTAACGAACCTGGCGGTCAGCGGCTCGGTCTGGCCCGCTTGAAGCTTAGAATTGCCGAAGGTGTATTCACCATAAAGTTTGCGGAACTTTGCGTTTCCAGGATTTCTTCGGCTGTTGCTTAGTCCCACCTCAAAATAGCCGGAGACGTTATCTTGACGGAACCGGCCGTAAATCCGGGAAGAGGACGGCATGTCGATAAAGACGTCGTTCACCCCATTCCTGGCGTTTTGGGTCTCAGCCCTGTCCCTGGAGTCATAGCCCAACTCGACATAAGCCTTGAATCCAATCCTGAATTCAGCCATGGCCGGGGCCACCGTCAGGAAACACCAGGCCAGGGCCAGCCAAGCCATAAACGGCTTTTTCATTGTTATCTCACTTTTCCACTGATGACCCGACTCAAATTTTTCAGAGTTGAATTTAGCCGCCACATTGATAAATCGGATAACTCACCGCCTCCGACTTGTCAACTGCAAATGGAAAACCTACAGGTTAGGGGCTTAGTTGGAATCGGCCATTCCAAAAAGATTTCGCATCATTGTTTTGATTTCTATCTTGACAACACTTCCGGCGTCGGCTAATTGTATATCACCTCATCCGCTGGACCTTGGATAAGCTACTCTCAAACTGCTGGGCTGGAGCCTTAGTTTTCGACGAGGTTTTGTTTTTTGGCATCAGCAACTTCTTGACCCAAGCCTGTATCACGACGTTTTCTTTCTGGTAAACATCTTCAATATGGCATCCCTCGGGATAAAAGTATGAGTAAGAGAGTCGCTATTGTCCAGTCAAATTATATTCCGTGGAAAGGCTATTTTGATATTATCAACATGGTTGATGAGTTTATAATTTATGACGATATGCAGTATACCCGTCGGGATTGGCGGAACAGAAACAAAATTAAAACTCACCAGGGAGCCAATTGGTTGACCATCCCTGTCGAGGTTAAGGGCAAATACTTTCAAAAGATAATTGAGACCCGGATTAGCGATCCCTTCTGGGGGAAAAGACATTGGGCCAGCCTGATCCACAATTATTCAAAGGCAAAATTTTTTAATAAATATAAGGCCGTCTTTAAAGCACTCTATTTTGACAATACTGAAGAATTTCTAAGTCTGATTAACTTTAATTTTATTACCACGATTAATCAGGTGTTGGGAATCAATACGCTGTTGTCCTGGTCAACTGATTACAATTCGGGCGAGGGGAAAAGCGGGAGACTCCTGAATCTGTGCAAAGAAACCGGCGCTACGGAATATCTCTCAGGACCAGCCGCGCAGGGCTATCTGGATGAAGAACTTTTCCATCGGGACGGAGTCGAAATACGTTGGATGGATTATTCCGGCTATCCAGAATATCACCAGCTCTATCCCCCATTTGATCATGCCGTGAGTATTCTTGATTTAATTTTCAATGAAGGACCAAACGCTCCCAAATTTATGAAAAGCTTTACTCCGGACAGGCGGTGACATGAAGCTCTCCGTTGTCGCCACCCTTTATCAATCTGCGCCGTATATCGTGGAGTTCTGCAGCCGGGCTGGTACTGCCGCGCAACAGCTTGTTGGAGATGACTACGAAATTGTTCTAGTCAACGACGGCTCACCCGATAATAGCCTCGAATTGGCCATCCAGCTCACCGAAACAGACCCGCATATGACCGTGGTAGACCTTTCCCGCAACTTTGGCCACCACAAGGCCATGATGACCGGGCTGGCCTATGCCCATGGTGAGCGCGTCTTCCTCATCGACAGTGACCTGGAAGAAGAGCCCGAATGGCTGCTTAGCTTTACCGAGGAAATGGAACGCGAACAATGCGACGTCGTTTATGGCGTTCAGATGCAACGAAAAGGGGGCGCGTTCGAGCGCTGGAGTGGGCAGTTGTTTTACTCTCTCTTTCGAGTGCTCAATGGTATAACGATCCCCAAGAACATCGTCACCGCCAGACTGATGACCCGCCGCTACGTCAAAGCCCTGCTTCGCCATGACGAGCGTGAGATTTTCCTGGCCGGGCTGTGGCATATCACCGGTTTCGATCAACGCCCGCAAACCATCACGAAGCACTGCACCAGCCAAACGACCTACACCTTCCGCCGCAAGATGTCGGTCTTGGTGAATTCGGTCACTTCGTTCAGCAATGCCCCCCTGGTAGGTATTTTTTACACCGGGTTAATCATCCTACTACTATCCGGCAGTTACATGGTTTACCTCATCGTCAACTGGCTGTTTCTGGCCAAGCCAATCAGCGGCTGGACCTCGATCATGACTTCCATCTGGCTGCTCGGCGGCCTGGTCATTGTATTCACCGGGGTAGTCGGGCTATATCTGTCTAAAATATTCTCGGAAGTTAAACGACGCCCATACACCATCGTCCGGCAGATTTATGGAAAACAAGATTGAGCAAATTCTGGCCGAAGTGGCCGGATACTACTCGGCCAGGCTGGCCGAACACGGGGAAACTCCACGTGGCGTTGACTGGAACGGAGAGGAAAGCCAGCGGCTTCGCTTCGAACAACTGGCCAAGATCATCGTAAGGAGTGATAGATTTTCGCTTACCGATTTGGGCTGCGGTTATGGTGCCCTTTTGGACTTCCTATTGACGTCCTATCAAGATTTTGCCTATTCCGGTTGTGACGTTTCTGAAGATATGATCCAGGCGGCGCGAGCCCGATACGCCCACACCCCCAATGCCAAATTTTGCATGGCCGCCGAACCTCCCCAAAAAGCCGATTATGTTGTTGCCAGCGGGATTTTTAATGTTAGGCTCAATCGTAGCGAAGAGGAGTGGCGCGAATATATAGCGGCCACCCTCGATGTAATTAACCGCTTCAGCCTCAAGGGTTTTGCCTTCAATTGCCTGACCAGTTATTCCGACCAGGACAAAATGCGGGACTATCTCTATTACGCTGATCCTTGTGTGATATTTGATCTGTGCAAACGTTGCTATTCCCGCCAGGTGGCCCTGCTCCACGACTACGGGCTTTATGAATTTACGATTCTCGTGAGGAAACAGCCATGAAAAAACCTCTGGTTATTTTTGGCGCCAGCGATATGGCCCAGCTTGCCCACTTTTATTTTAGCACGGACTCCGAATACGAAGTAGCCGCTTTTACTGTCGACTCCGCCTATCTACCGGACAAGACGACTTTCTGTGACCTTCCCGTCATCCCTTTCGAAGAGATCGCCGGGCCATTCTCTCCGGACCGGTATGAGTTCTTTGTGGCCCTTGGGTACACCGGACTCAATGCAGTGCGGAAGCAAAAGTACCTGGCCGCCAAAGACCTGGGGTACCGGTTGGCCGGCTACATCAGCTCGCGCTCCACCGTTCTGAATGGCGGACGTATCGGTGAGAATTGTTTCATTCTGGAAGGCAATATCATCCAGCCCTTCGTCACCATCGGCCACAATGTCACGATCTGGGACGGCAACCATATCGGTCACCACTCAACTATTCATGACCATTGCTTCATTGCATCGCATGTGGTTGTTTCAGGAGGCGTTGAGATTGGAGAACAGTGCTTTATCGGGATGAATGCAGCTCTGCGCGACCATATCAAGGTCGGTGAGAGGTGTGTGGTCGGCGCCGGTGCCTTGCTTCTTGCCGATGCAGAGCCTGAAGGCGTGTATATGGGCCGGGCGTCCGTGCGGGCAAAAATTTCAAGCAGCCGTTTGAGAAAAATATAGGGGGCCCGTTGTGATGCGCTGGAATAAACTGGGGCAAATCTACTGCCCCAAAATTGTCTGTTCCAAGCTAGCGAGCCATGCCGCCACCCCCCTGCCAATTTGATAGAGGGCGAAGTTTTTCGTATTTTTTTCAGTGGCCGCGACAACCAGAACCGCTCATCAGTCGGATTTTCCATTTATATTAGACCATAAGGGCCGGCGTTATATGCTGTACAACGGGAATGATTTTGGGCGGACGGGGTTCGGGATAGCGGTATTGACGCATGGATGATTCACCCGGCGCGGCGAAAACGAGGAAGTCGGCAGGACAATTCCTTCGCTATGTGCTGATTGGTATTCTAAGTAATTCTTTAGGATATCTTTTCTACCTGCTTATCACCTACCTGGGTGTTGAGCCCAAAAGGGCCATGACTCCTTTGTATGTGGTCGGAGCAATAATCGGATTTTTGGGGAATCGTCAATGGGCCTTTGCGCATAAAGGTAACGGACTGAAATCAGCCGTTCGATATTGCATCGCTCACTTAGATGGCTATCTCCTCAATCTAATAATCTTATTTGTTTTTGTTGACTTTCTCGGCTATCCACACCAATTGGTTCAGGCCGGCGCCATAATTGGGGTGGCTTGTTTTCTTTTTGTCGCCTTCAAGTATATTGTCTTTCCAGAGGGTAAACATCGCAGCGGGAGTATTCCATGAAAAGATGCCTCGTTTGTGGCGATTCATATCCGTCGTCGAATCTCTGTTGCTCAAATTGTGGTGATGGGCCGGAAATGAACGAAGGCTTCCCGGATTATGCGCCTTGTTCTGCCCAAGAATGGGACGGATTCAGCCCGAATTATTTTGCCGACCTTGTCCGCCTCGAGGAGGGAAACTTTTGGTTTCGAGTTCGTAACCGATTGATTATCTGGGCGATGGGAAAGTATTGCCAAGATTTCCGTTCATTCATGGAAATAGGGTGTGGCACTGGATACGTGCTGTCCGGGATTGCTAATGCTTATCCGGGAGTGCAGCTAGGTGGCAGTGACATCTTCACTGCGGGTTTAAATTTTGCAGCCGCCAGGAATCCCACGGTTTCGTTCATGCGGATGGACGCCAGAAACATACCGTTGTTAGATGAGTTGGACGCGATTGGTGCATTTGATGTGCTGGAACATCTTCGGGAGGATCGGCAGGTGCTCTCACAAATTCATACGGCGCTAAAGCCCGGCGGGGTCATGTTACTCACAGTTCCACAGCACGCTTGGTTATGGAGCCCTCTGGACGACTATTCCTATCATATCCGTAGGTATTCCGTTAGAGAGTTACATCAAAAGGTTGAACAGGCCGGGTTCAAAATTTTACGCAGCACATCATTCGTATCAAGTTTACTTCCAGCTATGCTGGTGTCGCGCGCTGCAAAAAGAAAACCCATGAATAATACTGAGGCTACGGCAGAGCTCAGGATTTCTCCTTGGGTTAATAGCTTACTATAATATTTATTAAATATCGAGTTCTTGATGATACGTAATGGCGTTAATTTCCCTATAGGCGGCTCCCGGTTGATCGCAGCCAGAAAAATTTAAGGAGAATTGGAATTGCGACAATTAAAATCTCTTGCTCTAGAAATCGGATATCTCTTAATTTTTTCCATAAGCTTTTTCCCACTGGCGATATACTGGGGTACATCTTCAGGTTCTTTATTGCACTACTTTTTATATGTGATTATTTACGATATCATCCCGGGAACATTACTTTATGTGTTATTATCCCGGACCGGCTTAGGCCAGGGCCGATTTGGGTTGGCGGTGGTGGGGTGGACGCTGGGCCTCTGTCTAGAAGTGACGACTTATAATCTTTTGGATCCATGGGGAATGACGCATTACTTTCAGTATTATCCGGTCGCGGCCATATTGTGCTGCGGAATGGCCTTTTACTTAAGGCAGGGTAAAGCCGACCCGCAGCGTAATGGGGCCATAAGCTTCGAGCCGTATTTTTCTCTCTGGTTCTGGTTCGCACTGGCCGTTTCCATCATCATCGTCGCCGTACCTATGTTTAAACCCATTATGGATCCTCATTTTGCCGTCCAGGCAGCGATTTCAAACAGTATCACCGCGGGATGGCCGTATAATAGCCCTTTTGTAGATGGCGCTCCGCTTTACTATCATTACTTAATTCATACTCATATGGCGGCGGCGGGTACTATCACCGGAATTCCCGCCCTGGAATTAACCAGCCGAATTACCCCATTCTTCCTGATTATCCTTTGCTTATCATCAATTTACATTTTTGCCCTAAATCACTACAAAAGTAAATGGGTTGGAATCTTGGTGATAGTCCAGGCATTTTGGGTGGTCGGTGTTAGTCCTATCCTATATTATTGGTTAGGTTCAGCCATGCCGCTTAGATCAGTCTTGCTCATCAGCACCTTAGCCGCTTTTCCGATTTTCTTCTGGCTGACTTCCGAATCTTTTATTTTCTTTGAAGAAAGAAAATACATCGGATCACGGTTACTTATTATCATCTTGCTGGCCTGGACCTTAAGTGGCACCCGGTTGCCGGGATTGACCGCGTTTATGGCCGGCCTGGGCCTTGTAGTCGCCTGGCGCTATATACGAGGCCGCCGTATTTTAGCGCAACCGGTTTTTATTTTGGCTATAACCTGTGTCCTACTGGTCACAAGTCTAATCCATTTTTACGGGATACTTTCTCCTCTTTCCGCAGTTAAATTTATGAAAATAGTAACAAATCCAGCAAAGAGCCTCCCTACTTTCGGTTCCGTTAACTGGTTGCACGGGGTACTGGGGTTACCTTTGTATTTAAGCGGCGCCATCGGGGTATTTATCATCATTATCTTTCAAGCTTCATTTCTTGTTGGTGGGGCTTTGTGGCTGTTTTTTAAAAGGTCTTTTTCAAGCCACTACCTGGACATTTTTTGGCTGGCCACTCTTATTCTTGGAAGTTTCATTTCATACTTCACCTTTGCACCCGGGTTTTCACACTTTTCATTTATGGATTATGGGCATTTGGGACTCAACTTTCTTGGAGCACGGGGATTGCTTCTATTTATTTCCGCCGCTAAAAACTCTAAGTGGTATCAAAATATTATTGTTATCTTAATCACTTGTTCTTTGTTGTTGTTGCAGTCCTATAATAATATTCAAAATTTTATTTTAGCTGGTAATCTAAAATTTCAAAACACCAAACCGGTCACTGCTCCCGGCCAGGAATATCAGCACCTGATAGATTATCTCAGGAGGACACATAAGTCCAATTACAAATATGTTGTTTTTGGCTTTGATCCCAGCAGCTTACCGGCTGAAATTAAGGACCTTTATCTTCTGGGAAGTCCTAATCAAATTTTCTATTATTTGGATCGCCATTCAGAGCCAATCCTGAAAGCGCACCTCGCTTTCATAAAAGCTATAGAATACAAAATTGGCGCCGGATTAATCAACTTATCCGTTTTCCAGTCATTGAAAACTACACATAGAGTGTCAGAGCATGTTAAGCTGATCATCTTTGGTGGCATGATCACTAATCTTCCTCCTAACGCGGGAGAGGCATTTAAGGCCGGCAACTATGCCGTATTCCAGCTTGATTGAACCTGGGGCTACGGCCGATATAATGTAATTAAATGTTTAATCCATAATTAATGATGAAAAAAATGCGCATCCCGTTCAACAAACCGTTTATCGTCGGCAAAGAGCTCTCTTATATGGCTGAGGCGGTGCTATCCCACATGCACCTGTCCGGTGACGGGCCTTTTAGCCGAAAATGTGAAAAATGGTTGGAAGTCACTTTGGGTTGTCACCGAGCGTTGTTGACCCATTCGGGAACCGCGGCCCTGGAGATGGCGGCTATTCTTTGCGACGTTAAGCCTGGGGACGAAATTATTATGCCGTCCTTCACCTTCGTGTCTACCGCCAATGCTTTTGTGTTGCGGGGTGGGGTGCCGGTTTTCATAGATATCAGGGCCGACACCTTGAATTTGGATGAAGAATTAATCCCCCAGGCCATTACCCCTGAGACAAAAGGGATCGTTCCGGTGCACTATGCCGGAGTATCCTGCGCCATGGATGCCATCATGGAACTGGCCGCGGCCCATCATTTATGGGTCGTGGAGGACGCGGCTCAGGCTTTGTTGTCAAGCTATAAAGGTAGATTTTTGGGCACAATCGGTCACCTGGGCTGTCTAAGTTTTCATGAAACTAAGAACATCATCAGCGGGGAGGGTGGGGCATTATTGGTCAATTCAGCCCAACTTATCGACCGAGCCGAAATTGTCCGAGATAAAGGGACCAACCGGAAACAATTTTTTCTGGGCCAGGTGGACAAATACTCGTGGATGGAGTTGGGATCATCCTTTCTGCCCAGTGATCTAATTGGAGCCTTTTTGTATGCTCAACTGGAGCAGGCCGACAAGATCATTAAGGCCAGGTGCCGGTTATTTTCCCAATACGATCAATGGCTCCGGCCTCTGGAAGAGCGAGGATTCCTTCGGCTCCCGGTGGCGGATCAGGATCAAGTCTGCAACGGCCACCTCTATTACATCGTCACCGGTTCCCCGGAGGAGCGGACCAAACTAACCTGCTACCTGGCCGACCGAGGGATTGCCGGTGTTTTTCACTACGTGCCGTTGCATTCCTCCCCCGCCGGACGGCGTTACGGCCGGACCGCCGGGGACATGTCAAATACTGATATCATTAGCCGGCGGTTGCTACGGTTACCTATGTTTTACGAGATGACCGCCCAGGATCAGGCATTGGTGGCCGAGGCTATAATCAAATTCTACTCTTCCTGACCAAAACATGTTGACGGCCAATCCAGGCGTATTGTGGTTTCACGGCCTAATAGAAGCTGACAATTTTCCCGGAAGCCTGCCGTAGAGCCGACAATCGGCCAGCCAGGTCGGCGCCTTCCGGGCTTGAAGCCACGGGTTTGAGCACTTCCAGAGCCTGGTCGTAATCCTCCAACTTTTCGAAGCACCGGGCCAGACCAAGCCTGGCCTCCAGCGAGTCTGATTCAACCTGAAGGGCCGGACGATATAGGGCCACCGCTTGATAGTACAGGCCCAGTTGGTAATAGCAATCTCCAGCCCGGAGGCGGCCCCGGCCGGTATCATTTCCGGCGGCCAATCTTCGGTTGATGCCGGCCAGTCTGTCCAAGACGTCGGCCACCCCGGCAGCCGTCTGATCATGCCCCGGCCTGGTCCGGATGGATTCAACGGCTTCCTGCACTGTCCGGTCATCACCGGCCTCCATGGCCCATAGCCCCAGTTTAACCAATCCATCCAAATTATTCGGATACAGGGCC
>JADFXY010000138.1:0-10581 GCA_015233355.1 Deltaproteobacteria bacterium
GATTAGCTACCCGGTCTGACAGGGCGCGTTTCTTGGCTGTTAATGAATTGTTATGAATCTGGATAAAAGAGGAAATTCTCTGTGGTGCGGGTGTTTAAAGGGTCCGCTTCTGATTCGCACCCTTACTAATCACCGCTTTAGCATCCTGCACGCTCCGGGCGGAGACGTTCCAGTCTCGGGCTGCGTGTTCACGAGCTCGGCCTTTGTCAGCTTCGGGCAAATTTGCCACAAGCTGGGGTTCATTTCCGCCGGTACTGGTTGCCTGCCTTTCCTTGGCCAGCACGGCATAGTCGGCTTCGTCATCCACGGCCGGCATGGCCCGCTGAGAGGTGTCAAGGTTGCTGGCTGTGTGAATGCTCACCTTCTCGTCTTGGATCGCCTGCTTTAGCTCCGGCGTGCCGGTGGATTCGATGCGTTTGATTTTGGCAATGGTTCCTTCGCTAATTCCGGCAAATGCCGCCACATCTCTACGCGTGTGCGCCGGTTCAATAGGGTTTGACAAATTTGTCAAAAGCTGTTCCTGCTGTTCCGGCTCTTCCTTATCTTCATCGTCCTGGTCATAATCTTCGCCATCCGGGTCCGGCGTTATCTCACGAAGATAGGACGCATGTTCCCATTCGCCAAGCTCGTCTAGCACTTCTGCCTTAGCCAACATCGCCTTTCTGGTCTTACGCTCTTCAATGATACGTTCAGCGTCTTCAACCTCTTTTGCTTTCTTTCCGAACTCTTCACCGGCCTTCTGCTGATTCCTCTTCGCCTTTTCGGCTATCTTCTTCTCCAACCTCAGAGCCATGACACCACGCTGGTAGTCGGAAACGTTACGCTGACCGAAGATGTTCTTGATGATCCAGATAAAAGAAGGAAGCCATCTCTTGTCCGGACCTCCGTGCGACAACACCCACTAAGATTCAAAAGCTACCCGCCACGCTTTCCGTCCGATTTGATTTCTGATCTTAGCTCGAATCAAAGGCCGCCGGAAAGGCTCCTTCCTGTTGTGCTCTTTCAAGATTATGCTATACGAATCACATTTCCGGCATTCTTCCGTAGGGCATATCAAATGGCATGCCCGGCCTTCCCTGATCGCAATTTGCCACCATAACGGTGGTCGAGAATCAAACCGCTCAAATCTATCGCTATGAATTTTATCGACAAACATTATGTATCCTCACCACTGTGTTCAATCCCAACTCGAACCCTGGTCGTCTGTCGGCTTGTTGGCCAGGTCCGTCAGCCGGGTGATAAGCTCTTCCTGGCAAGCTCGGGCTAGGTCAATCGGGTCAGCTATGGGCATGGTCTTCAGGTTCATCGGCTGACATTCCTTCTCTTATTCAGATATCGCCTCGTTGGCCTTGGCTTTGAACTCCTTCAACCTGCGGCATACGGTTGGTTGGGCCATTTTGATCCCGATGTTAGACAACCGGTCGGAAATATCGTCTTGTGATACGCCTTTTGCCTCCAAGGCAACCATTAGTGGGTCTACAAGCTCATCCTTTATCTGACTGCGGGGTTCTTTGGTGGCCAGCCGCCTCCTAATTTCAGCGATGGTCTGGGCGTCATTAATGTCAATTCCGGCAATCGGCGGTGTAGCCTCCTGGGTTTCATCCTGGATCTGCTCATCGGGTTCGGCCGCGCCCTGGGGTGCATCATTGGTGGCCAGGTCTTCTGTCTCGGCTACCTGGGCTATCGGTTCACTCGGCTCTTGTGGCTCTGTCGGTTCGGCATCAACATCGCTGGCCTTATCCTGGGCAACATCTGTAACCTGTTCTGGGGGCCCGTCTGTAGAGACTGTTGCGTCTGTATAGACTACATTGTAAGTATCACCGGCAGTAACTATGTAGTCTGTAAATTTGGTAGACTCTACATAGTCTTTATCGACTGTAGTAACTGTATCGTCTATGTAGTCTGTAGGCATTCCCCGGCCATCTGTCTTGGGATCTTCAGTGACGTCGAACGTGCCGGTGACCTCTTCGGGGATACTCGCAGATTCCACTTTCCTGGTGAGGTTGGTTTCTACGAAAGACCGCAACGCCCGGACCTCATCTAATATCTGGTTGAAAGCCGTTAACGGCCCGTCTGTACTGACTACATTGTCTATGTTGACTACAGCGTCAACATTGGCATCGCCGGTTCCGAACCTGGCCATCTTCAGTATACGGGTAATCAAGGCATGATTAGACTCCCTGCCGATTCTGAGAGCTTCCATGTTGGTTACGTCTTCCGCCGTCAGGTACAAGTTGACCTGCTTTCCGCCTCCTTTTAATCTGCTTGCCACCCAAGCCTCTTTTCGTTCCGTTTCAGTCTTTACCATATCTTGCCTCCGGCCATAACGATGTTTGTGGAATGTACTGACTATGTAGTCAATGTAATCGGCTACTGACTATGTAGTCAGTATTGATATGTAGTCTCTATCGTCTACATAGACTACATTATTACGGGTGCGCTGGTCAAGAATAATTTGGCCAGGCCATCACCGTAGTGGCCAGGTAAAAGGGAAAGGCCAGGGATCGTGTCCCGGTGTTGGTTTGGTTCGGCCCCAAAAGCGATAAACACTGGTTGGGGGCACAGTGTACGGTAAGCGTACACTTGCCCACGGCCCTGAATTCTGCCCGGTAAGCGTACAGTAATGCGGTCCGAATTCTGTAACTCCAGGTTACGGAAATACTCCCGGCTCGACCTGCCGTAACGTAGGGTGACACCAGCCACCGCCCCAAGACTTTTTCATAAGTTTCGGAAAAACCCTGGCCAGGCCATCGACTCAATAAAAAGGAAAAGGCCAGGATGTCCCGGCTCTGGGTGTCGTTCAAAAAAGTTTATTCCTCCACAATCTTTCCCGTTGACTGACTCATCTATTTCAAGTATAGGTTGGGACCTGAAACCAACCTTAACCGATGTATCTAATAGAATTAAGGAGCGGGAAGATGAACTGTTGGGAATTCAAAAAATGTGGACGTGAAGCCGGTGGCATCAAAGCTATAGAGCTTGGAATTTGTCCGGCCTATCCTGATAACGGGAAATGCTGTGCCCGTGTGGCTGGGACATTGTGCGGGGGGAAGGTTCAAGGGACATACGCTATCAAACTCGTAAATTGTATGAAGTGTGATTTTTATGCGAGCGCTCATTACGACCGCCCTAAAAAATGATTTGTCCGGTCAATAAAGAGAGCGAAAAGGCAGGATAGTCATCGGCCCTTTTAGTTGAAAGCGAAACCAGGTTATGGCATTATGCCCTCTGACCGGCGCTCCGGCAACCGCCAAGACTTCCTCCAATCAAGCCAACTGCCGCCGGGGCGCCCGGTCAACTCCCCTTAATAAGAAAGAGAATGTTTCATCTGCTTTCCTTCCTTTATTAAGGAGGAGTGCCAGCCGTTGGTGGCCAGGGCGCTCGGCCATCCTCAGCCAAGTTACAGGACTAGTCCTGTAAAATTTCCCGAAGCTCTTCAACTCGGCCATTTAGCCAACTCTTAGCCTTCGCCAGCTTTTCTCGGTCGGTTGCCTGCTTGCTGTAATGGTGATACATCTTATCTGTGTCCGAATGCCGCAGAATCGCCTCTATCGCCAACTCCCTTAAATCCTTGGGATGAACGGCGTCCAACTCATATGCTGTTTCACCAAACTTCTCGATATAAGCAGGTGTTCGAGGATCTTTCTTCTTCAAAGCTTCCAAGTTCGTCGGAAGAGCGAACTTCTCGACTTGATCCGGGTTTAGTCCCGCCCGGTCAAATGTCACGTTATCACCAAGTTTGAAGTCGTCACGCAGACTTACGGCCAGGGACTCCAGGCAACTAATCCCGCTCGGGTCCAGATCGCCAAAATAAATCACAATCGGCGTCTGATCTCGCTCTAATGCCCGACTAGCACGCTCGTAGAAATTGCGCAGCAGCGTGACGCTGCTAAATCCCTTGCAAATCACGGTTCGGATGCAATAGGTATCTGCGATTGGCTGGAATACCTGGCTTAGGGCATCCTTCTCAATCCAAAGCTCCAGATGATTTCGCTGTTCTTGCACTAAACATCGGCTGTATCCTTCCAAGAAAGACTTTAATTCTTGTTCAAGGAATGCCTCCGGGCTAGTGAAACCCAGCTTGGCAGAAACTCTTCGGCCGCGGTCTTCTATCGAACCCCATTCGAGCATTTCGGCTTTTCTCATGTTTTTGACAAGCTCTGACAGGGTTTTGTAGGCTGATTTCTTATTTGGGATAGCCCCACTCGCAACCAGCCGATAATAAAGTTGCCGCAGCGTCAACGGCCAGAATTCACGTAATTCCTCGGCTGCCTGGATGACCTGCTCCGCAGAGTCTTTTCTTTTTCCACCCCAGCCAAATTTCCGGCGAGTGTTCTTCGGGACTTCGATAATCATTGTCTGTTCCTCTCTTTGATAATGCCGATCTCAATTGAGGGAATTTCCCTCATCTGCCGTGGCCGGACTCATGTCCTGACGAATTCCGTCGAGACATCCCCAGCGCCGGTGCGGCTGGGCGTCATATCTTGCCTTGGGCGGTGAAAGCCCTTGGGCGTCCACGGAATGGACACCCCTTGGCTGGACATCCGCCTTACCTTGACACATCTATCACTTAGAGCCGCACAAAACCGGCCTGTCATCGCTTGTGGTAGCCTTTTTGAACCTCCACTTGGCCAGCCGTTCAGCTATGGCCGCTCGCTGCTCATCCGTCATGGTCCTTGGTCTTGAGGCTGCAACCAGTTCGGCGTGAGTGACCGGCCTGCCTAACCAGGAAGCCGGACGTTTCCGGTTAAGACTCCGCTGTTTCCGAATCCATCTGTGTTGTCCGTGCCTGCGGGATGCACAAACATCCTCACCAAGATACCAACATCTTTTGCCCAAGGCATCATCAAGCGGGCAAAGATTGGCTGAACAGGTTTCAAACTGGCCGCAATTGTTAGATTTAATCGACATTGGTGGTATTTCCTTGTAAAAGATTGATTATTGTGGCCGTCTGTAAAGGTTTTCATGTTTAATGAGCGTTAGTGAAACTGACTATTCCAGCCCAAACAAAGATGTGTGTTACGTTAAGTACAAGCTGTGTTATGCTCTGTGATTGGCGCTGTCATGGTGATTGAAATATATTACTATAATTGTGTATAATTTATTTTAAATTAAGTCAATTCATGCGACAGAAAAGGCTACCGCCCCGGATAGTCAACCTCACCCGACAATATTGTGGTAGATACCTTCCAAAATATCTTGTTGCCTCTCACTCAACTGTTTGCCGTCCAGGAGTTGCCCGCGGACGTCCTCAACAAACTCCTGTTCCCAGGTGGTGATACGCGGCCAGTTCTTACCAATAGTCATAATTTGATCCATCAGCGGTATAGGCGGAAAGTCGGAGTCAAGGTCAAGGTCCTCGGCCCACGGATCAGTATAACCGCCCTTGATTACCTTCAGCGTCCGAAACGTCTTGATCTGGTCACGGGTCAATTGTTTCGGCTCTGACATTTCACGAAGATCGTCAAGAGTGAACCTTCTATTTTTCCAAGACCACGCCCAGTGTGGCCGCAATTCTAACGCCCTGTTCATCGAACATTGTTTACGGTGCCATCTGTCATTGAAAAATTCAGGGTCGATACAAACGTGATCCCCTGGTTTCCAAGTAACTCCCCTTGGATCTTTTACAAAACATATTGCGGCGTCACACCAATCCTCATGCTCGCAGCACAGCCGGTCTTCCGCCCAATCAAATGTAATCGTCATTTCCTCACCTCGTCCATATTTAGGTCCCACCATGCCTCTATCTCACGTACCCTCTGCCGGTATTCAGGCGATGTCGTCGGTCTATCCGCTGTGGTCAAGAGTTGGTCAAGGAACCTCTCTGCTGTTAACTTGAAGTACCTCACGCCGTCTATGATCCAGTCTCGGCTATCGGCCTTGACGAAGTGTCGGGCTGTCGGCATGTGGACGTAGATGCTGGCCTTGGCTCCGACTACGGTGGCCGTCATCTTTGGCGCCGGATGTGCCGGGAATGTGCCTGGCTCATGGTGCATCTTCCGCCGGATGTCGTCGGGCAGGCTGGCATAATGCTTGTCTTTCAGTGCCTCGTACCGCTTCCAGTCATCAACGGTCATCTTTTCGCTGAGAGGCTCGGGACTAACTACAACCCCACGACCATCCAAGTAGCCGTATCTCTCAACCGTGGCGTCGGCGAAGAACTCGGCGTCAACCGGTTCCGGCTCTATTGTTCCCCGCATGCGGGAAGCCTGGTCTTCTGGTGTGACAGGTTCGGTGTCAGCTTTGACGGTCTTCTGCTGTGGTATGACCTCTTTTGGTGTATCCGTGGCCGTATTCAGCTTTTTAGCCGCCAGTTTTAGCCCGACCTTGACCCACAGCCGCAAGTCACCGCCTGCCTGGTAGTACTCACCAGGATCTTTAAACCTTTGGCCATCTGGCCGTGTCGGCGTTACAAGCCGATATTTGTTGGGTAGCTCAGCCAGCCAGCCGTCCCATGCAGCTTTTTTGCCAGCACTGTCGACGTCCATAGCAACCAGGGCCACAGGGCTTTGCTGAATAAAAGAGAAAACCTCAGCGTCCGGCCTGGCTGTCGCACTGCCCAGGCCGACAGCGTTAATCAAGTCGCCGGCGACATGGGCCAAGATTATCGCGTCCAGTTCGCTTTCAACGGTTATTGTCGGCAACTCGGGTTTAACATCAAAGACCATGCTGGCCATCGGGATGTCTGGTTTTATGGGCAAATATTTATTGTGATATTTTTCAATGTCAGATGGGTCAGTTCTCCGAATCTTGAATTTAGCTATGACCCACTGGTTACAGATCTTTCTCCAGACCGGGATAATTATGCCTCTCGGGATAACTAAGTTCTTGGGTGAGCCATCAGCTTTTGTTTTAGGTGGTAGCCCGAACATTTCCCGGTCAAAATACTGATTAGACGGAATAGAGCCTATCCCGAATTTCTTGGCCATCTCGGGTGTGATTTTCCGGCCTGTAAGATAATCAAGATGACCTTTCCCTGCCGGGCTAAACAATATCGCCGCCGACTGCTTTTGCAGCCAGTTAGATTTGTTGATCCATGCCTCCGATGGCCGGGTCAGCGCCGGGTAGGATTCCACCGGCTCCGGCTTTGGGCGCTCGGTCTGGGTCCGCCGGGCCGTGTATTTCTCCCTTGATAAAGAAAAGAAGTTCTGCAGTTCAAACGATTCTGTTATCCAGGTTATCGCTTCAGGGAAAGAACAGCCGCGGGATAGCATCACCAGCTTGATTCCGTCGCCGCCTGTTCCGCAGTGAAAGCAATTGAACAGGCCATTTTTAACGTCCACATGGAAACAATTATGATCTTGACTATCGTGACCAGTGATACAGTCACCGTGTAGTGGGACTCCCAATTTATTGGCTATCCTCTCAATGGACACCCTTTGCTTTAGAGTGGTAGTGTCGATCATTTTTTTTAGTCCTCCAACCTATCTTGGCTCCTACCGGGTCAACGGAGAGAAATCCGAAAGCAAGCTGTTCGGTTTTTCTCCTCCCGTAGGGAGTGAATCTTTCCAGCTTTGATCTGTAGTTATTTCAGATGGTTACAGTCTAACCCAGCTTAAAGCATGAAATCCAGCTTGACAGCTTGGCTATGGTATTGAATTCTTTCCTTTATCAAGCTGTTTTCAAAATCTTTCCAGCTTGAATCCAGCTTGACAGCTTCCAGCTTGAAACCAGCTTGTACCGACCAACTCAGCTTGACAAAAGGCCCACGGTTAAACCATTTTCCTGGCTTAGTCGCATTCTGGCCAGATTCAAGCTGGAATACAGCTTGAAACCAGCTTGGAACAGCTTGTCTATCTTGAACAGCTTGATTCCGGCTCTGAATAGCCTGGTCCATCCGGTTGCAGTATCTCGTCAATTATAGGTTGAACCACCTCAACGTCTTGGCGTGACCCGTCTCGTCTGGTGTTAATGATCCGTAAACAGCCAAACGCAAGCCCGGCGTCAATCGCTGTTAACATTTTTGAATTTTTCCAACCGCTGGGAAATCTTCCTTCCATTTCAGTCTGAATATTTTTAATCCGTTCTTTATGTTCCTTGACGGGATGAATCCCTTTTCGTAGCTCGTTTTTAGTATACAAGCCGCCGTCAGCCTGCAGAAGTTCAGCAAGAGTTTTTCCCATGCCAAAAAAATGTTGTGTCGCCGGATCGCAGGGAGTCAAAACGCCGCCCTCACCTCGCTGTAAAATGATTTGTTTCTCATTCTCTTCGCCGTAATTCGTCTTCACCATGTCCAAAACGACAAATTTCTTTTCGTTGATTCCGTATCCGGCGGCTTGTTTAGCGTCCATCCTTGAGATTCCCATGACCCATCGGACATAATCAGTCGTGGCACTCGCTCCTCTTATTGTGATTGACGAGTTATTTTGGCTCGCAGTCTTTGGAACATGAGCATTAAATAAAATGGTTGTTCCATAGGTGGCGCATAGCTCTTCAAGCGCAACAATCCACAATCCGTTGTCGTTATTTGAGTTTTCATCTAACCCGCAAAACCGACCCTTCGTGTCTAAGCAAATGATGTCTAAATCACCAAATGATTTGATTGTTTCCTCAAGTCGATAATAATACTCTGTTCTAACCGGTTGCTTCCCTTCATATGACATTAACGGTCCGCAACGACCAACAAGACTTTGAACATAGAGATTATTCGGGAAATTGCCTTTAGTCATATCCCAAAGACGGTGGCCAAGAATTTCTTGTTGGTCTTCATTACATAAGAGCAACACATTTAACGGTCTTGGCGGCCTAAAAATGCTGAATTGGGTTCCTCTCGCTGAATTAAGGAACAATTGCAGCACAAAATGGGTTTTTCCGACTCCGCCACCACCGGCTATGGCTCCGACCGTCTTGTGTAAAAGAACATTGTCGTATGTCCAGATTAAATCTTTTGGTTTTTCGGGTAACCATATGCTGACTCTGGACTCTTCTTTCGTGGTCAAGGGCAGGTATATTTTTCCTTTATCCCGCTGGTGTTTTTCCCGTTCCGCCTGCTCGCCGGCATTCAGATCCTCCTCCATCTTGGCCTCGTGGTCAGCTTCACTTTGGTTCTGGTACCCTTGGCTCTGCTCGTTGCCGTCATCCGGTCCCTGGTCGTGGCCGTCATCCTGAGTTTGTTCCTGCTCTTGTTCTGGCTCCGGCCCAAACTCCTCGAACTCATCGGTGGTGGTTTCCTGCTCGGGTTCCTGTCCCTGGCTCTCCTCAGACTCCGGTCCAAAAATGGACTGTCCGAATTCTGGTTCCTGCTCGCCGGTATCCGCTGACTGCTCCAATTCCGGGCCCGGAACAACTTTCACTGGCCGGTCAGCGTAACTGTCGGACCAATAGACGGCCCGTTCGACGTCGGAATACTCGTCTTGCCGTTTTGCGGTATTGAAATCGTATAATATGGCCATTAATTACCTCCATGCTGGGCCGAAAGTCCTTGACATCTCGGCCAAAAGCTCTTAAATTTAGACGTAGATGGGCGCCAACTCCGCCTCAATCTCACATCTCGCCCGGACTGCTACCGGGAACCGCCACTTGCCCCCCTCCGTCTCGACCACGTGAGGGGCGGTTTTCGTTTTGGTCATCTTCGTCCCGCCTCGATGATTCCATTCAGTTTCTCTAGATCAACGTACACACTCCCGCTAAATTTCACAAAAAGTCCTGGAAACTTACGTAGATGGTGCCATTTATAAAGCGTTTGCGGCCGGACCGGGAAATTCGGCATAGTGCCAACCTTAGAAATTCTCAACAAATTATCGCTTTTCATGGTCTTCCTCCGATGGGAACAGGGAATAAAAAATGGGTACAACAAAAGGTTATGTTGTACCCATTTTAACCACGATAGGAATATTTGTCAATACTAACTTATTGATTTTTATAGATAATTGGCAAGACGTAACGTTTTGCCAACTTCCATTAGCAGAATGTTACGTTTTGCCAACCTGCCAAGACTTGTTTTTCAACTTCGCTATCTTATCTGTCAACCATCTAGTACTTGGTGGTCTGTACTCTTCGCCTTCTTTTTTTGGGGGGAAGTTAATTTTATCCTTGGCGGCTTCTTCTCTAAACATTTCTTGAATTTTCTCCGCTGCCTGTAGATCACTTTCTTTTTGCTTCACACTGAGTTTGGCATAGAACTTTTTGAAAAAGGAATAGTTTTTGGAACTCTTAACGGCCTTCGGAGTGTCAGGGGCGTTGCTCTTTTGGGTTCGATCTCCTTCACGGGTGCCAACCTTGAGCGCTTCTGCTATAATAGTTCCCGCCTGGTAACTCAATAACGTTGCCACGTAGCTTAATCTAACCAGTTGAGGAATAATTAATTGATCATTGTCCAGTCTGGATTTTACATACCTCGCCATGTGGACCCACAATACAGCTATGTGGGTAAATAGTTGACGCTTGTCTTGAGGCGGAGAATAATCAACCGAAAGAAAAGAATTTACGATCTTCTTGATTTGAGGGTTATTTTGTATTATCGCCGGTGAAAAAGTAAGCCATTTTGGCCGGTGAAAAAATACACCACCCCGGCCGGTCAAAAGTACCCCACCTTGCCTTTTTTCTTCCTGCCTCTCGATCTTTTTTGACTTCCTTTTTGAT
>JADFXY010000139.1:0-10569 GCA_015233355.1 Deltaproteobacteria bacterium
GCAGCAAGTCGTCTTCGGTGTAGTTCATGGGTTTAGATTTTTTCTTCCAGCGTCACCCCGGCAGGAACGCCTGTCTGGTCAATAATCACCTGATAATCGGAAAACGCACGGGGCGGTTTGGAGTCATCCGTACTCCGCCCGACCTGGACCAGATCAAAAAGCTTGTGGGCCGGGGCATTGCCCAACATGGAATCATGTTTGAACACAATCAGCTTCCGGGCATTCATCTTACCCCTGGCCGCGGAATGATCGTGATCAAACATATTGACCAGGGCCTCCCAGAGCAACTCCAGATCCTGCGGCGAGAACCCTGTTTTTTCTGATAGATGGGCGGAGATATATCCTTCCGAGCGATACAGGGCATAGGGGACGATATGCTTCCGGCCCATAGTCCGGTTATCACCTTGTTGGCTTTCAGCTTCTTTTTCTGTGGTGACGGCCATCCTGGTTATACTCACCTCCAGTGGCACGATCGGATCCAAACTTCCGGCAAAGTTCAACTGCACCGGGCCTCGGACCTGGCCGCAATTGACGCCGGTGGACATGACCGCGCCAAAGGTCCGGACGTCAAAAAAATTTTTGCACATCCACTGCCGGGCCTTGTCCACATCGTCGGAAGAACCTTTGCGCTTTTTGTCTCCCCCTTGTTCAGCGGCGCCGATGGCCTGGTGAGCCAACGCATGTGTCTGGTTGAGGATAGCCTTCTCTCGGATATATATCTCGAAGGGAGACTTTCCGCTTTTGACGATTTCCACGTAATTGCGGACTTTCCGCTTCAGGCAGACATCGGTCACCAGGCCGAAGCTGGTTTCAGGGTCAAGGCGGGGCATATTCCCGGCATCGGGATCACCATTGGGGTTGCCGTTTTCTACATCGAAGAGATAGACAAATTCATAGCGATTATTGATGAGATCAGTCATCTGGATTCTCCTTCTTATCTTCGGATTTGGTGTAGAACGCCTGCCGTTGATGGTAATATCCGATGGCAAACATACCCTGGTCTTCCAGATTCAAATGGGCCGGGAATTCCTGGATGCCCGACACAATTGTTTCAATCTGTTTATCGACGCCCTTATATTCACTCTTTGAGATGTGGTGCTGGGCCAGCCTGACCAATTGCGGGAAAACGGCGCGAGGCGTGGCCGAAGCCGAGCTGTAGTATCGATCTCTGATGGTGGCGTTAATGTTGTTGCCCAAGGCGTCTTTTTGCGCCTTTTCCAGGGCGGCGAATAACCGTCCCAACCGATACCCGATTTGGGTTGATTCGTGGTCCAATGACATGGTTACCTCCAGGGGAGTATTGGTTACGCGATATTTTCTGACCAGGTAGGCTTTGATCATGGCCGCCCGGAGATAATTCACGGTTTGATCGGCCCGGATCCGGGTAATTATGGCCGTAAGCAGCGTCCGGGGATAAGTGGCCCCGGTCAGGATGGACCGCATTACCGTCCCGGCCAGGATAGGGGAAATATTCTCGGTTTTGCCCAGGACTGCCGTCTCACGGAGCAGTTGCCACATGCCGGGAAACTCTCTGTCCTTTTCAAATGATTTAACTATGGATAGGTCTTTGAAGTGCTGTCCTATTTTCGAGCAGATGTCCGCTACCGTACTGGCATGCCAGAACCGCACGGCCAGCCGAGAGACATTGGGAGACAGGCCCAGGATATAGAACATCAGGGAAGAGTCATCAATTCCGTGGGGCTGTTTACCATCCCGGACGGCTTCCAGAAACAGCCGAATGTCTTCCAAATCTGATGTATCGTCTTTAGGGTCGAAAATAATGCCCATGAACATTTCCACGGGGGATGCCCGTTCTGTCCAAAACACGGTGGAGGCGTCTCCGATCTGGATCCGCTGCCAGCTGCCATCACGCAGCAAATGGTTCAAGGCTGTGGCATAGGCAAAAGCCGCCTCTTCGCTGACCGGGGCGTTGTAGCTTTGGTCTTTGCCATAGGATTTGAAGGCGTCTAGGTTGAAGGAAACTAGTGAAGCGCCCTTGGGCTGAGCACCCCAGACGCCCTTGATATCCGGATGGAGACGGGCAATGGGCGCCGGTTGTCCCTTAACCAGGCATGTAGCCATAACTTCCGAAGCGGATCCCTGGTAATAACTGAGCCAGGCATCTTGCACCTGAGGTCGGTCATGTACGAATTGCAGCTCGCCATCGAGTTGAAACACAACATTACTTTTGGCCAACTCTTCCCAGGCCGGAAATAAAGGACCATACTTGAGTTCCCAGGCCCAGGCATTCCACGACTCCAAAAAACGCAGCACCGCCTTCATCCCGTCGTCTTCCAGACCGTCCCCGATGTTATGGTGGTGTTCCTTAAATGCCGCAAACTTCTGGTGAGCCCGTTCCATGTCGCCTTTGTCGTCCGAACCAAGAACGTAGCCGGTATTTTCCCACATGAAATTAGGGGCGACGTTCATTGTCTTCTTGACCGGTTCAGACACGACGAGTTGTTTGGGCAACAGCTTCTTGGCCTCTTTTTGGCGCAAGTCCCGAACCTGAATCAATTCGCCGTCACGATTAATGACCAGGGCAAAGTGGATCTTTTGACGGCTAAAGCCCAGCATGGGGATATCCCCCTCTGGATCATCCCTCAACCGCCGGTAATAGCTAACCAAGGATTGCATAATCATGCTCTGACCTCCTTTCCATTCCAGGGAGGCACTTCGATGATTCCATCCCGCATGACCGAGCGAAAGAATTTCCCCTTCATGTTGTCTTTGAAATCAATGTCGTGGAGCATCCAACCCAGATCCTGCTCGCCTGTCAGGTCCGACGTCCCGGCTCCATTTTCAATTAGCTCGAAGTTGGCCGGGAATTCCCGGCAACCCAGATAAGGTTGGTGAAAGCATTGGCCTTTACGGGCGCGGCGCTGGAACATCTCAATGTGTTTGGCCGTATTGTTCTCTTCTCCAGGTCTGATCTCGAAATGCGCCTCAAGCAAGTAATTGACGTCCCGGAGGATTAAGGTCGCCCTTTGTTGTCGGGTGTTTTCGATAAAGACCTCCACCGGGGTGCACCCGTCCTTCATGGCCGTTTTAACCGTACCCACCGGCACCTTGCCTGAAAGTTCATTTCGCCGGATGTTGTCAAACTTGATGGGCGCCAAGACGTGGATCCGGTCGATCACCCAGGTGATGGCCGGCTTCCAGTAGATCGCCTCCAGAATGCCGCGGGCGGCGGAAGGAGTCATCACGTCATAGCTAACCCTCTCCACCTTCATCTCCGGCCGGGTAAAGCAGGCATACCTCCCCCAGACTCTTAGTTTAACGCCATGGGACATACATCAGCCTCCTATCCATTGGTCATAACTATACTTACATGCGGCCATTGCGAGTATCCAAACTTTTACCATCATTAGCACACTGTAAAGAGAATTACAAGATTAGACTATCGACCTGGTGAAAAAAGGGGTCTTCGGAACACAGACCTACTTCCTCTGAATATATGTCCATATTGGCCAGGACGAGATATTGATCCCGAATTCGTTCCAGGCTTCCGGCTTCTTCCAGCTTGATTAAGGTGTTGGAGTCAACCTGGATGGTGTATCTTTGGGTCCGGCGCATCAGCGAGCCGGGGTGTTCGGCATAGCGTAATCCCTGAATAATCTTTTCGGCCTGATCGTCCCAGGGGATAATAATGGATTCTGAGTAGTCATCAATCATTTTGAATTTGTCAGCGACCTGGCGAAATGGGAAATCCCTTTTCTTGATCCCTTTTTTCAGGTCGTAGAGAATGCCGTGCTTGTCCAGATCATCGCCTTTGAACCAGAACCAGGCCTGGAAGTAGGCTTTCACCGCCTCAAGACACAGGGGGTCTTCGAATCGACGAAGCACGCCTTCGGCTTCCTGGGCGGTTTGGGTGAAATGGCCCTGAGGCAAACCATTTTCGGGGGTGAAAACGAAGACCCGGCCCTGGTCGAGGAGCTGTCCTTCCCGGTTGCAGCGTCCGGCGGCCTGGGCGATGGAGTCGATACCGGCCAGGGAGCGGAAGACCACCGGAAAGTCGATATCCACCCCGGCCTCGATGAGCTGGGTGCTGATCACCCGGCATACCTGCCCCTGAGCCAGGGCCGCCCGAATGGTGTCCAGGGCCTGAGTGCGGTGGGCCGGGCACATCAAGGCGCTGAGGTGAAAAGACCCGTTCGGTCCGGTTATGCCCCGGACTTGCTCGTAGACCTGCCGGGCATGTGTTCGGGTGTTGACGATGCCTAACACTTGATCGTATTCGGCCAGCCGTTGGGCCAGATCGGCGTCTGAGATTCGGCCTAGCTGATTTACCTGCACCCGCCTGAAGTCCTCATATAACGGTTCGGGCCGGGGGATGATTTCCCGGACGTTATCCAGACCGTCCTTGAAAGTGGCCGAGGTGGACAAGGCTGGCTGGGTGGCGGTGCAGAGGACTATGGTGGTCTGATAATTGGTGGTTAATTCCCGAAGGGCCTCCAGGCAGGGTCGGAGGAGGTCAGGCGGAAGCATCTGGGCCTCGTCCAAGATGACGACGCTTCGGACGATATTATGGATTTTACGGCAAGGGGACCGCCGGGCCTGGAACAGAGATTCGAAGAACTGGACATTAGTCGTGACAATCAAAGGGGCGTCCCAGTTCTCCCAGGCCAACCGGTGCCGCTGGTCTTCATCATCACCTTCATCGTCCTCCCGCCAGTCGCGGCGTTCCTGGTAATTGCTGTGGTGCTCCACAATCGCCTCATCACCCAATATTCTCCTGAATACCGCGGCATTCTGTTCGATAACACTGGTGTAGGGAATGACGTAGATGACCCGTTTCAGGCCATGCCGGAGAGCGTGTTTTAAAGCAAAGGCCAGGGAGGATATGGTCTTGCCGCCTCCTGTCGGGACCGTCAGCGAGAATAGTCCCGGGGCCTCATCCGCGGCGCGGAGACAATCCTCTAAAATGGCCGCCCGGCGTCTGTTTATATCCGAGGGGGGAGCCTGGCCGGCCAGGTGGTCCAGGGCTGTGGCCAATCGAGAACTCAGAACCTCCAACGTCGGATAACCCTGCCGCCTGGACGCCTGGTCCGGGTCGGTGAATCTTTCCGTGTCCAGGCTGTCGGCGTCGACTAAGCAGGAAAATATCATTCGAATAAAAAAGGATAACTGGAACCCGGGGTGGCGGCCCCAGGTGAAACCCGGATTGGCCGGTTCGGGTTGACCCCGGATCAAATCAGGACAGGCTGAAGAGTCCGGGATCGCCTTTTTGTTGAGCCGGCCCACCAGGCTGGAGGGGTCTCCGGCATCTTCAGTCTTCCCTTCGGGGAGTCCGGCATGGTGCCCGGCAATGACATAGGCCAGTAGCTTCCCTTTGTCCGGCCATAGTTTGAAGGCATGTTGGGCCCCGGCCGTGGAATGATCCACCCGTGGCAATTTTTTCTTTGACGAGGCATCCGGGTTGGCCGCGTCCTGAATCCTCTGTTGAAACTTTTGGGAATACTTGCCCAGGTCATGCCAGAGACCGGCCAGGTAGGCCCAATCACCGGCCCCAAAATCATCGGCCATGGCTCGCGTTAGTTCCGCCACCGCGGTTAAGTGATGTTCAAGCCGTTGCCATTCTGTGGGCGGCCGGCCGGCCAAGGTGTGGGCGTAAAAATTTTGCGACATGATATCCTCCTCAACGGCAACGTGATGCCGAATGCATTCGAATTGAAATTATTTGATTTCTCGAGTCGGGTTATCGGGATGATGGGTGATAATGAACCGGCCTTTAGAGCGCTCGTAGGAGAATTCAAAGCCGAGAAAAATCAATTCCGCTTTGTCCTTGTAAAATTGCGCCCGGCTTATACCCAGCGATGCCGCCAGTTGATTGACTGTTTGATAGGGGGCAGTCTTAATCTCTTAAATGATTTTAAGGAGGCGGATGGACCGCTTGTTTTTATCAATATCCATAGGATGCACTATATATCACCTGTCGATACGGCGCAAGTCATTTTATATCCTCAGTTTACCCCTGTGTATGTCGAGTCCGGGATTCACACCCCAAATCTGCGAACCGCAGTTTATCGAAGAGACCGCGTCAGCCGGAATAGATCCCAATTTAGTTCCATAATTCATACATAACCGGCAGGTTGATGCCCCACCGCAACATTTTGAATGCAAAGTCCATTAAAAGATGTTATGATCTATCGAATTTCATATCCCAAAAAAAACTGAGGAGGACTAGCGGCCATGGGTGTAGAATGGATGGCCCTGCCGGCCGGGCTTCTGATTTCGACAATAGTCACACTGGCCGGGTTCGGAGGCGGCATACTCTGGATGCCCTACTTAATCTACGCGGCCGGTTTGGACCCCGCCCAGGCGGTCGTGACCTCCTTGATCATTCAGGTGGGAGGGATGGGGTCGGGGAGCCTGGCCGTCATTAGAGCCAAAAAGACCGACTTGCGCCTGTCCTTCTATCTGATTACCGGCTCATTCGTGGGCGTTCCCATCGGAGTCTGGATATCCAGGTTAGTTCCGGCGAACTCGCTGGTCTTTATCTTGGGGGTGGTCTGTCTGGTTATGTCCTTGATCTTCGTTTATACCCAGGATGATTTCAGCAGATCGCGAGTGAGCCGGGTGTCTTTCCGCCAAACCGCGCCTTATTTGTGGTTAGCCACACTTTTTTCCATCCTGACGGGGATCCTGTCCATGGGTGTGGGGGATTTCTTGGTCCCCATACTCCGCAACCGGCTTCGCCTGACCATGGAGTCGGCCATGTCCGCCTGTCTGGTCGTCATGGCCATAAATGCCGCCCTGGCCGCCGGCCTGCATGTGTTACTCGGTGAAAAGTTTGCCGGGACATTGATTCTGTGGGCCATCCCCGGGGTCCTTATTGGAGGGCAAGTCGGGCCCCGGCTGGCCGGTAAGATTAGCGATCAGACCCTCAAAGAAGTATTCATTTACGGCCTGTCTTTAGCTGGAATACACATGGTCTTCAACAACCTATAATCTCAAATCACATCAGGCCGCTGAGAGTGATTTGGCTCACCCCCCGGAGTCACCCGCCTGAAATTGCGAAGAGCCGTTAATGCTTTTCGTTGATCGAATTCAATCTACGTGGTATCAACCTTCTCTGTTAAACTATTCCTCGAACGATCATAATTGTCCCGTTGCGAGGAGACGTGGTGGCCGGCCACTCGTCGCTTGTTGCAGGTAGTCTTCTAATGTCATTGACCTAACTGGCAGGGTAATCGGATCTAATTTTAATAACTGTCTGATTCCGACTAAGCCCTGAAAGGGCGCTCTATGTTAGCCCGGCGGCAACGCCCTGGGTCTGGGTAGCCACTACACAAAATCGCCTAATAATACCCACATAAAGCAACCGGCCACAGATGCGCTCAGATGCGCCGGTTATTGACGTGTCTAGTATATTGCCAGGGAGCCTGGTTCTAGTTCAGGGGGAGACCATGGCAAAAAAAATCTGCATTTTGCTGTGGCTGGTTCTAGGTACCTTAGTCTGGATCAGTTGCAGCAGCGATAAGGCGGCGACCAAAGTCGGCCTGGTGGTGGATGAGGCCGGGATTTCAGACGGGACATTTAACAGCGCGGCCTGGACAGGGGTGCAAAACGCCGTGTCCCGGCTGGGTGTATCCGGAAGCTATCTGGTGTCCGGACAACCGGATGATTACGCCAAAAATATAGAAGCATTCGTTAAGACAGGCACCGGCCTGATCATCACCGTGGGATTCAACATGGGGGAGGCTACTGCCGCCGAGGCCGGACTTCACCCCGAAAATAAATTCGCCATCGTTGACCTGGCCGATGATCCACCCCGGAGCAATGTCCTGGGGCTGACCTTTGCCGCGGATCAGGCCGCCTTCCTGGCCGGATATTTGGCCGCGGGAATCACCAGAACAGGCAAAGTCGGGACGTTTGGGGGGATGCAGCTTCCTTCCGTGACCCTGTTCATGGATGGCTTTGCCCTGGGGGTGAAGCAATACAATATGCGCCACCAAACCAGCGTCCAGACCATCGGCTGGGACCCCTACACCCAGACCGGCCTGTTCACTGGAGACTTCGTTAATGTTGATGAAGGCCGGGCCATGGGCGGCAAATTGATCGACCTCGGGGTGGACATCATCTTGCCCGTAGCCGGAGCGGTCGGTACCGGCGCCGCAGACGCGGCCCTGGAGAGCCGCCGGGTGTATATTATCGGGACGGACCTGGACTGGACTCTGGTTTATCCGGAATATGCCGAGATTGTCCTGAGTTCCGTGCTCAAGGATATCGACGTGGCGGTATATAGAGCCATCGAACAGGTGACCAACGGCGCCTTTACCGGCGGCACCTACCTGGGCACGCTGGACAATGACGGGGTTGACCTGGCCCCTTTTCATAACCTCGACTCTCTTGTGCCCAGTGATCTCAAGTTGGAGTTGGACGTGGTCAGGGCCGGGATCATCGCCGGAACCATAAAAACCAGGCCGTGAATCGGCTTCGGCCCAGATATTGTATTGGCAAATATCCCGCGATATGGTAATAAAAAAAATTCAGCATCCCTGGTGCTGATTAAAGGCGCTGAGGTTAGTCCTTAGAGCCTTTGTTGTTATCGACTCAATTTGTGGAGAAGGCAATGGGCATTATCGTTCAAAAATATGGCGGCACATCCGTCGGAAGTATTGACCGGATCAGGAATGTGGCCCGCCGGGTAATCAAAGCCAAAAAAGAGGGCCATGACGTGGTGGTCATCCTTTCAGCCATGGCCGGGGAGACGGACAGGTTGATCAACCTGGCCAAAAGCGCAGTGGAAGACCCGGACCCCCGAGAGCTGGATGTGCTCATGTCGACCGGTGAGCAGACTTCCGTGGCCTTGTTTTCCATGGTCGTTCAGGGGATGGGGTATGAAGCCCGGTCTCTCCTGGGCTACCAGGCCAAAATCATCACCGACCGGGCCTATGGCCGGGCCCGCATCCATGAGATTGATTCGTCCAGAATCAAAGAAGAATTAGCCCGGAACCGGATCGTGGCCGTGGCTGGATTTCAGGGTCTTGATGAAAGGAATAACATCACCACGCTGGGCCGCGGCGGGTCGGACACCACGGCCGTGGCTCTGGCCGCGGCATTGCAGGCTGATGTGTGCGAAATATACACCGACGTTGACGGGGTCTATACCACCGATCCCAACATCTGCCCGGATGCCCGGAAAATATCCCGTATATCCTACAAAGAAATGCTGGAGATGGCTTCTTTGGGGGCGAAGGTTTTGGAAATTAGATCGGTGGAACTGGCCGCCAAGTACGGGGTGGTCATTCATGTGAGATCCAGCTTTAATGAAAATCCAGGGACCCTGGTGCTTGAGGAGGACGAACAAATGGAAGATATTTTGGTCACCAGCGTAACCTATTCCAAAAAAGACGCCCGCGTGACCCTGACCCGGGTACCGGACAAACCCGGCGTGGCCTCGAAGATATTTACGTCTATCGCCGCGGCCGGGATCGTGGTCGATGCCATCATTCAGAATCAGAGCGCCGACGGTTTCACCGATCTGTCTTTCACCGTGCCCAAAACCGACTATAAGCAGACCATAAATATGCTGAAACCCATTGCCGTGGAATTAGGGGCTAAGGAGATCTTAGGAGATGAAAATATAGGAAAGGTCTCCGTGGTCGGGGTAGGGATGCGAAATCACGCCGGGGTGGCGGCCAAGATGTTCAAGACGCTGTCGGATGAGAACATCAACATCATGATGATCACCACCTCGGAGATCAAGATCAGTTGCGTTATTGAAGGCAAGTATACGGAACTGGCCGTTCGGGTGCTACACGACGCCTTCGGCCTGGCCGAGGGTAACTATTAGGTAACGGAAGGCATTGGACCCGGCGCGGGGCCGGGTTCATCTTAAAGCTTCCGGGGTTACTTCGCGGCCAGGAGGCGGTCCAGCTTGGATTTGAGCGTCATTTTGGCCAGGCCGACGTAATTCATCTTCCCTCTGGCCCTGCCCAATTTGATATAGGATTCGGTTATGCCGCGCGGCACCTCAGACAGTTCGGACGCCGGTTTACGTTTTAACGTCAAAGACCCGGTGGGACAGGTGGAGACGCAAAGACCGCAGCCGATGCACCGATCCGGGTTAAGGACCACCTTTTCGTCCACCAACTCCAGGGCCTCCATCTGGCAGCGTTTCAAGCAGACACCGCAGCCTTTACAGGTGCCGGCCTCGGCCTGAGCGATAAAGGCAGATGACACAATATCGGCCGGCTTGGGGTGGCGTTTGAAGCTCCGGAGGACCCCGCAACAGCACCCGCAACAACAGCAGATGTTCATAATGTGCTGGGCATTAGACGGTTGCAGGACCAGGCCGGTTTTGTCGGCTCGTTTAAGTATGTCCAAAACTTCCTGGGTATCTATCATCCGGCCGATGCCATTTTTAAGATAGTAATCCGCCCCCATCCCGAATACCAGACAACTCTCCTCAGGCCGGTCACACCCCTCCCCCATTATTGTCTTTTCCCGGCGGCAGATACACGGCGCAACCAGGGACTTTTTCATTCTCTTGACCATTTCTTCCGCCTGCTCGTAAGGCATCACCTGCAACTGGGCGGAGACGCTCCGGCCCACAGGGATAGT
>JADFXY010000013.1:0-16358 GCA_015233355.1 Deltaproteobacteria bacterium
GATATAAGTGTATACACACATATTCGGCCAAAGTCAAATAAAATAATCGATTGATCGGCTAATGAGACAAAATTATTTGTTTTTTAGGGAAACAACCGGCTTAATCATGTCGGATTGGCGTAAGGCGCTTCTTCCGCTTTAAAAAATCACGGAGCCTCTTGCCCAAAGTACAAAATAGTAGCTCTCCGCTGTTGGGGGGTTACACTGGAGGCGCTACCCCCAGGCCCCCGGAGTTTACTTAGTTATTTCCAACCAGCCGTGTCGCTACATTCTTTTCGTTCCTTCGGGTGGCTTTTTTCCCATTGAGTAATGGATTGATTTTCGTTATCATCCATTTTGTTGTTCATACACTCACAGTATTTCTGCACCACTTCTGTCGGTTGACCCAGATCCTTGTTATCCATAAGGCATTTAGCTATCCATTGGGTGTCGTATGCATTTCCGGCAAAGGATGGGCTGCAGACTAGAACAGAAGCAATCAAAAAACATAATGTACTGATTGACAGGATACTGATCTTTGTTTTCATAACTTGCCTCCAGATGTGAGTTAAGGAAAGACCTAACATGTTAACCTAATTTATCTTTATCCGAGGTTGCCTCTAAAGTCAAGAAATAATATCCCGGCAAATCCAATTTTAAATTCCCGCCCATCTCTTTTTCGGACAGGACCAACAGGATGGTCAGGATGACCATGACCTATAAATCTCGTTACGCTTGTTAATCCTGTCAAAATTAGATTTGTTGTACGCTTGGTTACACATTGCTCCGGAAATCCGTTATGAGATAAATTTCTTCAGTTCCATGACAACCAGTTCCATTTCTTTAACTAATTGGTCGAAGACTTCTTCGGCTTTTTCCATCTGCCCATTCTTACCCATGAGCTCCAATTCCCGGGCTAATTCAACGGTTCTTTGAGCCGAAAACATGCTTGTTGTCCCCTTCAGGAAGTGGGCGGAATGATGCAGCTTTTCATGATTACCAGAATCAATAGCGTCATGTATATCATCGATGTACTTTGAATAGTTGTCACAGAAACCGGTTATCAGTTCAATCGCCAACTCCATGTTATTAACGCAACGTTCCATAAAGGAGTTTCTATCAAAAACCTTGTTTGGCCCAAGAGGCTCCTCGGTCTGCTCAACTTTTTTAGGCTCCTGAGCCAGGGATTCAATATATCTTATAGCCTCGTTAGGATCAATGGGTTTGGTAATGTAGCCGTCCATTCCGGCTGCAATACAGCGTTCCTGGTCTCCTTTCATGGCAAATGCCGTCATGGCGATAACCGGGATATGCCCTCCGGTCAACCTCTCTTTTTCTCTGATCCTTTCAGTCGCTGTGATTCCATCCATCACCGGCATCTGAACATCCATCAACACCATGTCAAATTTAAACACGTCCAGCTCACTTATGGCTTCAGCGCCGTTATTGGCGACTGAAACGGAGTGACCTCTACCCTCGAGTATGGCCTGGGCTAATCTTTGATTGATTAGATTGTCCTCTGCCAAGAGAATTTTCAACTTAGTCCGGCTTTCTTTTAAGGAATGACGTGTCACTAGGGATTTTTGATCAGCCTCGGGCATGGGGGCGCCGAGTACGGTCAAAATTGCATCCAGTAGATCCGAATGTCCCACTGGTTTATTCAGATAGGCGGATATCCCTGATTCTTTGCATCGATCGGCATCACCCCGTTGAGAGGCGGAGGTAAGCAGAATCATTTTGATGTTTCCATGAATAGGATTGCCCTTTATTTTCTTGGCCAGTTCAAATCCGTCCATTTGGGGCATAAGTAAATCGAGAATAGCCAGGTTAAATGGCTCATTATTTTCTTTGGCCCGGCCCAGGGCGGCCAATGCGGCCAGGCCGCTATCCACCAACGTGGGCTTTACCTCCCAGCCTTTCAACATCTCCTTTAAAATTATCCTGTTGGTGGCGTTATCATCAACCACCAAGACCTTTAAACCTTTTAACTGAACTAACTCTATAGGTATTGTTTCGACTATTTCTCCCTCGGAAACGGTTGATCGAATATCAAAATGAAACGTGCTGCCTTGTCCCACTTCCGACTCCACCCAGATTCTACCGCCCATCAGGGAAACCAACCTGGAGCATATGGTCAGCCCTAATCCGGTCCCGCCATATTCACGGGTAGTGGAGCCGTCGGCTTGAGTGAACGGTTCAAATATTCTTCCTTTTTTATCTTCCGGAATACCGATTCCGGTATCTCTGACGCTGAAATGGAGCGCTACCTCATCATTTGTCTGAGAAGATAACTCAACCTCTAAGACCACCTCGCCAGCGTCGGTAAATTTTATTGCATTCCCGATAAGATTAAGGACAACTTGTCTTATTCTAGCCGGGTCGCCGAGTAACCTGTCTGGAACATCGGGTTGAATTCGGTAGGCCAGCTCCAACCCCTTTTCATGGGCTTTGACGGCTAAAGCTTTCATCATGGCCCCCAAGCTGTCCCGCAATTTAAAATCAATATTATCGACATCCAATCGTCCGGCTTCGATTTTAGAGAAGTCAAGAATGTCGTTAATCAGCGACAACAACGTATCGGCGGAGATCTTGACCATATCCAGATAGTCTCTTTGCTCCAGAGAAAGCACCGTCCCCAGGGCCAGTTCGGTCATGCCGATGATGCCGTTCAAGGGGGTCCGGATTTCGTGGCTCATATTGGCCAAAAAATTGCTCTTGGATCGGCTGGCTTCCTCTGCCGTCTGCTTGGCCTGTCGGAGTTCTTCTTCCATCTGCTTACGTTTGGTAATGTCTGTTGAAGTAGCGATCAGGTTGACAATTTCCCCGTCTGCATTTCTTATTGGGGTGACCAGTAAATCAATCCAGATTGTCTGTCCGTTTTTATGAATGTATCGCTTTTCCAGCCGGTATGAATCTGTCCGGCCGGCCAACAAGTCAGCCCTATGTTTTTTAGAAATATCGATATCATCCGGATGCGTCAGGTCTACAACAGAGAACTCTTGAAGTTCTGAAGAACTATACCCGGTCATTTCTTCAAAAGTTCGGTTCCATTTCACCCACCGCCCGTCACTGGACAAGGTAATTGAAACGCCGGTATAATCAAATATGGCCCGTAACTGAGATTCGCTTTTACGCAGCGCTTCCTCAGCCAGCTTGCGCTCTTTGTCTCGTCTGTCTCGATGTATTCTGGCATTGAGGACCGGAGCGATTTGGTTCGCCGCCATCCCCAACATCTCTCGGTCTTCCTCGGTATACCCGCAGGGTTTGTTGGCTATGTGTATGGTGCTGATCACCTCATCACGGAATACGATCGGAGCGACCATGGTATTCTTGATCGGAATATGGCCTGGAGGTGTGTTGAAAGGACCTTCGTTGGAAATCAGGATCTTTTTCTCTTTAATAGCTCTGCCCCAGATGCCGGTAGAAGTCCCCTTCTGAAAAACTGTCTCCTTAGATGGAACATTGCATTTTTCCCAGTAGATATCCCGTGTCGCGGCTGGTGCCACAAATGACCCGCTTTCGTCGAAATATCCGAACGTCCCAAACTCACTGTCCATAACCTCTAGGATAATCTGAAGAACTTCGGCATACATTTTTTCATCCGAATTAAAGAGAAAGACTTTGTTGATCCGATTTCTAATCCCCAGGTTCAGTTCTGCCTTTTTCCGGTCGGTGATGTCCTCACCTGAAGACAGGCTACCCACTATTATGGAATCATCATCACGAATGACTGAATTATGGAAGGCAATAATTCTCTCTTCTCCAGCCTTAGTTATGACCAGGTTTTCATAATATTCGACAGGGGCTAGTTCTCCGGCCATCAGCATCTTAAACACGTTTTTCGTTTGATCCCGGACAGAAGCAGGCAGGCAAACATCAAACCAATTCCGCCCCAGAATCTCGCCCTCCTCGTATCCCAACATGTCGCAACCCTTTTTGTTGATGAGCGTAATGATTCCTTCCGAATCTAGGGCAAACAACATTGTCCCGGCAATATCAAGATAATTGTTTGCCTTATCCTTTTCTCTTTTCAAAGCTTCGGCGCCCCACTGTTCCGCGGTCAATAAATAAGCCAGCCGCCGCGCCTTGGAGTGGATATTGAATAGAGAAAGGAGAAGAGCGAACAACAACACGCTGATGATCGTCCCACAGCAAAGAACGAGCCAAACTTTGCCGTAATCAATCAAGGATGCCTGCTCGCCTTTCTGGGTGAAACGCAGGGTCCAGCGGCGGCCGGTGAATTCGACCGGAGTTTGCAGGGTCAACCACGATTTGGAGTCGGGATATTTGTCTCCGGAGGATTGACTATCATAAAGAAGGGTATCTGGGACTAATCTTTCGCCGTCAAAGATTTGCAGGTGGATTCGCTTCCCCTCCTCGGAATGCCAACCGCCCAGGATGCCTTGCATGAGGTCGTTCATCCGGTAGGGGCTGTAAACCCAGCCCTGAATGGCGGCGCGGCGCTGCTGGAGAGTGGCCGTCGGCATTCCCTTACGGTACACTGGGACAAACATCAAGGTACCGGCTTGGACGTCTTTTTCCCTTTCCTGGACTAGCGTGACTTTTCCTGAGAGAGCGGCGGCATTCCGGTCCCGCGCCCGTTCCATCGCTGCCCGGCGCACTGGTTCGGGAAGCATGTCGTAGCCGAAGGCGCTAAGATTCCGACCCGAAAATGGTTCCAGGTAAACAACGGATGAATAGATTTCACGCTCTCCCTCCGGTTGGACCCGGTATTCCGGGAAGCCGCCGCCGCGGATTTCCTCGACGTGCTTTGCCAGGCCCTCGCGGGGAATCAGCATTGCATAGCCGATGCCCTGAATGCCGGGAAACCGCGGCTCAATCCTCATTCCCTTGACGAAGGTTCGCCATTTCTCACGGGTGACCAGATCTACGGCGTCAAAGAACGCCGCCCCGCCTCGCAATATCTGCTCATGGTCTTCAAGCCGGTCCTTGATCGTGACCAGGATATCGTGACAGGTAAATTCGAACTCCCGTTTCACCAGAGCGTCCACATCCGATTTCACATGAAAGGTGGTAAGAGCGGTGGCGATCAGGCTTGCCGCCAGCACAGCCCAGGCCAGCCAGACTTTGCGGCTGACAACGGCTCGACGCAAACCAAATCCCCCATCTCCATCCTGGTTCATAAAACCTCCTCCCCCGGAAGCCTTACAGTCGGCATATACTGCACACCCGTACGAAAATCCTCATGATCCTTCTAATAATATAACCAGCTCAAATAGAAGGCAGAAAAATCTTGTTCAATACCCGGCTTAATTCTTCTAGTTTATAAGGTTTGGGAAGGACATCAACAAATCCGTATTCTCGAAAATTGGCCATAATCGGATCATCGGAATAACCACTGGAAACAATAACATTAATATTCGGGTCGAGTTCAATTAATCTGTCAATCGATTCCTTTCCACCAATGCTACCGGGAACAACCAGGTCCATTATCACGGCATCGAATGGTTTCCCGGATAATTTGGCGATTCTATACTGTTCTATAGCTTCATATCCGTCGTCGGTCAACATAACTTCGTAGTTAAGAATTTGAAGCATGTCGGAAAGTAGATCTCTGATATAATCTTCGTCGTCCATTACCAAAATCCTTTTCCGGGCGGTTTTTAAATCTGTTATAATTTCCTACGGTGCCGTGATGCGTCTGGTTATGGCCGGGAGGTAAACATGAAAGACAGATCCCTGATTCAATTCCGTATCAACGGTCATCATTCCATTATGATTGCGAATTATGGAGTGGGCGCAGGCCAGCCCCAAACCATGGTGTTTTTTCTTGGTGCTAAAGTATGGATCAAAAATCCTATGGAGATGTTCATGGGAGATTCCTATCCCTTGATCCTGGACGGACATCTTTACGTAGCTTTTTGAAGATAATTCATCCCCGCCGGAATCTTTATCATCTGTCTGGACACTATTTCGGCATGTAATGGTTATGACCCCGTCCTGGGGCACGGCTTCGATAGCGTTCCTGATAAGATTATATATTACCTGACTGATTTGTCCCTTGTCGATTTCCACCGGTAAGAGATCTTCCGGGAGAACATATTTTACCGTGATGTTACTGTTCCTTAAAGCCAGCTCTACCGGTTCATGTATAAATTCTTCCAGTTTCCCGATGCTCTTGATTGGCTCGCCGCCCTTGGAAAAAGTTATGAATTGCTGGGCTATCCGGTTTGCCGTTAGAGCGGCGGACTCAATCTCATTCAACTCGTGTATGATCTTATCTGTTAATTCCGGATATTTCTTTATAAGCGAGAGACGTCCCAACGCGCCAGTAAGGATGTTGTTAAAATCATGGGCGATACCTCCAGCCAGCAGACCAATCGATTCAAGCTTCTGTAAAGTCAAAAGCTCTTCCTCTCTTTTCTTGCGGTCTGAATTATCTATGGCGATACCGCTCAAACCTACAACCTTGCCATCCTGGGTGATCGGGACGGAATAAACGATAACCGGAAAAATTGTCCCATCCTTTTTTAACGCAGTATATTCACTATAACCTATCTCTTCTCCGCGCAGGCGGTTGAGCATGTTTTGTAAGGCCCTTTCACGTTCATCCGGCGCAATCATCGCAAGAACGTTTAAACCATTTATTAAATCATCCCATGTATAACCAAAAATATCGAACGCGACCTGGTTACAATATATCAGCTTCCCCTGCGCGTCAGTCTCAAAAACCGCCTGGGGTAAAGATTCCGTTAGTTCCCTATATTTCTTTTCACTTTCAACTATGATCTTCTCAGCGTTTAATCTTTCGGTTATGTCCTCAAGAGTAATGAACTGTCTTCCATCATCCAAAGTTACCGGTCGAAATATGATATGGCGAATTGCCCCATTCTTGCACGTAACCGGAAACTGGTGAGGTCGTACTTCGCTGACTTTAAAGGCTTTAATTTCTGAAAGCCAAGATGAGACAGCTTCAGCTCTGTGGTTGGGATCGGGATAGGCTTTCTTAAACCACTCTCTGCCATTTGGGATGTCATCAAGAGTATATCCAAGGACTTCGGTAAACTTATCATTCAAGTAGAAATAAGTCCCGTCAGGCTCAATAATACAGATCGGAAAAGGGGACTGGTCCGTCATGGAACTGAATAGTTGTTCTTTTTGTTTTCGATCAGTGATATCTTGACCAACAGACTGAAATCCGGTCAGGTTATTATCAGAATCGAACAGGGCTCTATTGCTCCAGCATAACCACCGAAGATCACCATTAGATGTCCTGACCCGATGTTCAAAAACTCCAATTTTATTAGAATAGTCAAGTGATTTAAGGTGTTTCTTAAGCTGACCCCCATCTTCATCAGGCATTGAGGGCAAAAAACTGCGTCCGATGAGTTCTTCTTGGCTTTTTTCAAAGTAACGACAGTAAGCCGTATTGACATAGGTCAGCCTGCCATCTATTGAAGAGCGGCAAATCAGTTCGGTCTGGTCTTCCAGAATGGTTTTGTAGAATTCTTTAGTTTCCCGTAATTCCTTTTCGGCTTGCCTTTTTTCTACGTGGGTGTCTATCCTGGCCAATAACTCCACCGGCCGAAAAGGCTTGCTCACATAATCCACGGCGCCTAATTGAAATCCCTTTACAATATCACCTGAGTCCGTCTTGGCCGTCAGGAAAATGATCGGGGTGCCGGCAAATTTAGGCTCCATTTTGATCTGCTTACATATTTCATACCCATCCAGACCAGGCATAATGATATCTAACAGGATAACATCTGGATTGATAGAGCGCACCAGCTTGAGCGCATCCGCTCCGGTAGAGGCTAAGGCAACCTCATATTTCCTGCTGTTCAAAATATTCCCGAGCACATACAAGTCATGTTTATTGTCATCTACCGCCAAGATAACTGGTTTGGAATGGTCTTTTTCCATTACGCTAGTCTCCTGAGAGCAAAACGCATAGTCGTACCGAGTATGTCTAGAGCCAGGCCGGCCGGATAGGTGTCGAAAAGGGCCGACTATGACCGTTCACAGTATAGCTCAATCTTCATTTAATTGCTGAGAAATGTGAGTTCCGAAATACCTGGAACACCAAATGCGCCTTCTGACCGGGCCAATAATAGCGATTCTACGGAACCTTTTGGGCTTCACAATAGCGATCCAGGCGTCCGGTCCGACTTTGCAGCCGTGTTAAGCCAAATATTCCAGTTCGTCTTTAAGGTGGCGGGTCATCAAATCTCGGACGGCGTTTAGGGGGGATTTGTTCTCGTAGAGGATGTCGTAGACTTCGTCGCAGATGGGCAATTCGATGTCGAGGCGGCGGCAGAGGTTTTTGATAGACATGGTGTTCTTGACGCCTTCAGCCACCATGGCCATCCCGGACAAGATGTCGGTCAACGTCCGGCCCCGGCCGATTTCGTAACCGACGGAGTAGTTCCGGGAAAGTTTACTGGTGCAGGTCAATACCAAATCTCCTATCCCGGCCAGGCCGGAGAAGGTCATGGGATTGGCGCCCAGGCGCTTGCCCAAGCGGGTGATCTCGGCCAGGCCGCGAGTGATCAGGGCCGCCCTGGTGTTGGAGCCCAGGTCCAGGCCGTCGATCATGCCCGAAGCAATGGCGATGACGTTCTTGATGGCCCCGCCCAGTTCCACCCCGATGACATCCACACTGGTGTAGACCCGGAAATATGGCCGGGAAAAGACCTCCTGCACCAGTTTCGCCACCTGTTTGTCATGGGAGGCCACAGTCACCGCGGTCGGCTTTTTAGCCACCACCTCCCGTGCAAAACTGGGGCCGGACAACACGCAGATATTCTTGTAAAAACTTCCAGGAAACACTTCTTCTAATATTTCCGTGGGCAGGAGCCCCGTCTCGTTCTCGATCCCTTTGGTCGCGCTAACTAAGACCGCCCCTTCTTTGATGCAACGGCAGACCTCTCCGGCCAGGGTCCGGTAAATGTGGGAAGGAAAAACCAGGACCGCCACCTCCGCCTCGGCCAAAGCCGCGTCCAGGGACTTGACCGGGGTTACGCCCTCGTGCAATTTGAATCCCGGTAAGAAAGTCTTATTTTCCCGGTCATTCAATATCTGGGAGTAAACCTCTTCTTCATAGACCCAGAGCTTCACCGGCCGGCCATTCCCGGCCAATAAATCAGCCAGGGCCGTACCCCAACTCCCGGCCCCGACCACGGTGACGTTCTTTATTTCGGCTCCTGTTTTCATTGTTTCCTAATCCGGGTGTGTGTCTGTTGCCCTGGTTATCCGGTGCATGATAGCGTCATTTCGAGAAAAAACATCAGACTGAGGCCGCAGTAGGCTTAAATGCAATGTCAAGTTATCCTAAGAGGCCCGCGTCGGAGGAACCAACAACAATGAGTTAAGAAGGGATTCCCAGTCTCTCTAGGCTGCCTCCCGCTTCAGGCGTTCAACGACAATATCGGAAGCACGCCGGCGCATCTGGGCCAGATCATAATTCATTTGCATCCGCAGCCACGTATCGGCCGTACTGCCGAACCCCTTTTCAAAGCGGATCGCCATTTCAGGCGTGACACTGCTACGCCCCGCAATGACGTTGTGCAGTTGCTGACGCGTGATGCCGAGGCCCTTGGCGGCTGCCGCGACACTCAAGCCCAGTTCGTCAAGGCATTCCTTAACGAGAAAACCGGGATGCGCGGGGTTTTTCATATCCATAGTTTTCCCTCCTTCAATGGTAATCGACAAAATTGACGTCAAAAGCCTTGCCATCTTCAAAGCGGAAAATGATCCGCCAGTTCGCCCGGACAGTGACAGAAAAGAAATTTTTTCTGTCCCCTCTGAGGAGATGAAACCGAAAGGTCGGCAAGTCCATGCCCTCAACTTCCTGGGCAGCGTGCAAGGTAGAAAGAATTATCCTGATCCGCTCCTGCATATCCGGCGGCAATTTGCTTCCGTCGTCGCGCTCAAAGAACCGCTGCAATCCTTTATGGTGGAAGCTCTCAATCATTGGCTCTATTGTAAAGAGTAATTTTACATTTTACAAGAGTTTTTTTTCTATTTTCAGGCCTACCCGCATTTTGTCCGGATATCGGTGTGACTGTCGGCCGCAATGGCACAAAACACTTCAGGTTATTCTTTTTACTTTGCCTCAATCTACTCCAATTCCGGGTCAACATCAACCAGTTCCGGAGAGGGCTCCTCTTCCGGGGGTTCTTCGGCCATGCTGCAGGTGGTGATGGAGGCCACCTTTTCGCCAGTTTCCTGGTCCATATCCATTAGTTTGACCCCCTGGGTGACCCGTCCGATAACCGAGATGGAGCCGACGTTCATCCGGATGATGCGGCCGGTCTCGGTTATAATCATCAGATCGTCGTCCGGCGTAACCTGCCTGACGCCGATCACCGGACCATTCTTGTCGGTTATCCTGACCGTGATTAATCCCCGGCCACCCCGCCGCTGGAGGCGATATTCATCTTTTCCGGTTCGCTTGCCGAATCCTCGGGCCGTCACCGTCAGGATGGTGGCATCGGACCGCAGAACGGCCATGCCCACGACCCGGTCATCGTCCTTAAGATCAATTCCGGTCACTCCCCTGGCGGCCCGGCCGGTGGGCCGGATATCATCTTCAGTAAAGCGGATGGACATGCCCTCTCGGGTGCCCAGAAAGATGTCCGTTTGACCGTCGGTCAGCCCGGCGGCGATCAGTTCGTCGTCTTCACCAATAATCAGGGCCGTCAATCCGCCCGGCCGGGGCCGGCTGAAGCTCATCAGGTCGGTTTTTTTGACGTACCCGTTCTTGGTGGCCATGACCACAAAGTGGTCCGATTTGAACTCATTGATTTTGAGGATGGCGGCAACTTTTTCTTCCGGCTGAAGCTTCAATAAATTGACAATGGCTTTTCCGCGCGATGTCCGCCCCGCCTTGGGAATTTCATAGACTTTGAGCCAATGGACCCGGCCCATGTTGGTAAAAATCAGCAGATAATCATGGGTGGAGGCGACATACAACCATTCAACAAAATCTTCCTCCTTGGTCTCCACCCCGGTGACCCCTTTGCCGCCCCGCTTTTGGCTGCGGTAGAGGGTGATCTGATTTCGCTTAATATAGCCGGTATGGGTGATAGTGACGACCATATCTTCTTCGGCGATCATGTCTTCGATGGTGATGTCTTCACTTACGCCGATAATCTCAGTCCGTCTGACATCGGCGTAGTTGTCCCTTATTTCCTGAAGCTCACCTTTGATGATATCAAGGACGATTTCACCGCTGCTCAATATTTTCCGTAACCAGTCGATGTCTTTTTTGACTTGAGCCAGCTCTTCGAGGATCTTGTTGGATTCCAAGGCTGTCAGCCGGGACAACCGCAAATCGAGAATGGCCTGGGCCTGAATTTCCGACAATGAAAAAGCCGAAATCAAGGCGGTTTTAGCCTCCTTGGGGGCCGGGGCGGCCCGGATGATTCGAATTACCTCGTCGAGGTGAGACAGGGCAATGGCAAACCCTTCCAGAATATGGGCCCGTTCTTCGGCCTTCCGCAGATCAAACTTAGTCCGGCGAATGACCACATCTTGCCGGTGATTGATGAATAAGTCCAATATCTGCCTAAGATTAAGAACCTCCGGCTTGCGATTGACAATGGCCAGAAAGATGATCCCAAAGGTGACCTGCATGGCTGTATAGGCATAAAGCTGGTTGGTGATCACCTCGGCCACCGCCTCTTTTTTCAGCTCGATGACCACGCGCATTCCGTGCCGGTCCGATTCATCCCGGATGCCGAAGATGCCTTCGATTTTCTTTTCCTTGACCAGTTCGACGATCTTTTCTATGAGTCTGGCTTTATTGACCTGGTAGGGCAATTCATTGATGATGATCATGTCCCGGCCGCCGGTGTTTTCCACTTCCACTTTAGCCCGGAGTTTAATTATTCCTCTTCCGGTGGAATAGGCGTCATAGATCCCGGACCGGCCATAAATGTAGGCATAGGTAGGAAAATCAGGCCCGGGAATGTATTCCATTAATTCGGCGATGGTTATGCCGGGATTGTCTATCAGGGCTACCAGTCCGTCGATTACCTCACCCAGATTGTGCGGCGGCACATTGGTGGCCATACCCACGGCGATACCTGAGGACCCGTTCACCAACAGGTTGGGAACTCGGGCGGGCATGACTTCCGGCTCGAACATGCTGCCGTCATAAGTGGGATTAAACTCAACCGTATCCTTTTCCAGGTCGTTTAAAAATTCATGAGTGATCCGGCTCATCCTGACTTCGGTATACCGCATGGCCGCGGGGGGATCACCGTCAATGGATCCGAAATTCCCCTGACCGTCAACCAGGGGATAGCGCATGGAGAAATCCTGGGCCAACCGGACCAGGGTATCATACACGGCGGTGTCACCGTGGGGATGATACTTACCGATGGTGTCACCGACTACCCTGGCTGATTTCTTGTATGGTTTGTTCCATTCATTCTTGAGTTCATGCATGGCAAAGAGGACGCGACGATGGACCGGTTTTAGGCCATCCCTGATATCTGGAATAGCCCGTCCGATGATCACGCTCATGGCGTAATCCATGTAGGATTTTTTGAGCTCGTCCTCGATGTTGATGTCTATTTTTTGAAGTAATTCCATAGGTCGTTTACCTGGAAGCCGGACTCATGAGACTAATAAAAGTAAAAAATTATAACTAAATATCCAACTCCGTCACATTCAAGGCGTGTTGGACGATGAAATCCCGGCGGGGCTCTACTTTGTCGCCCATCAGGATTGTAAAGATATCGCCGGCATCGACATAATTTCCGATTTTGACATTGAGGAGACACCGGGTGGCCGGGTTCATGGTGGTGTCCCACAGTTGCTCTGGATTCATCTCACCGAGACCTTTATACCGCTGGATGACCAATCCTTTTTTGCCTTCCTCCAGCAAATACGCCAACAAGTCTCCCCGGGTTTGGAAGGTGACACCCGGGCCCTCATCAGCCACCTGAAAAGGACCGTGCCCATCCTTCATGATACTCTCCCGGGCTATTTTGGCATTCTGATAATCAGGCGAGCCGAGGAATTTCCAGGTCAGCCAGCATTTTTCCTTGTCATCCTTAGCCGGGGCCACGGACAGATCAAACGCGTTATGTTCCTCGTCCAACCGCATTTCCAGGACGATGTAGCCGGCATCTTCCAACAATTCTCTTAAGCCCATAATGCGAAAGTTATCAGCCAGTATCCCCCGGTCATGGATGCCGTTATCCAACAGCATCTCCACAAAATTATAGGTATATCCCCGGTTGATGATCCTGGCCAGGCATTCTTCAAATTTAATTATCTTTTTGAGAAGATCATCCAATTCTTGCCCGCTTAACTTGATCCCGGTATCGACTATGGTCACGCTTTTTTTCTTGGTCACCCGAGCCATCAGGAATTCTTTGAATTTCTTCTCATCTCGAATATAATCCACATCTTTGTTGCTGGCCACCCGATAAAGCGGCGGCAGGGCAATGTACAGGTAGCCGTTCTCCACCAGGTCGGGCATTTGCCGAAAAAAGAAGGTCAGCAACAGAGTCCGGATGTGAGACCCGTCGACGTCGGCATCGGTCATGATAACGACTTTATGGTACCTTAATTTTCTAAGGTTATAGTCATCATCGCCTATTCCGGTGCCCAGGGCGGTGATCATGGTTCTGATTTCCACACTGGACAACATTTTATCATATCGGGCCTTTTCAACATTGAGAATCTTGCCTCTAAGGGGCAAAATGGCCTGGAACTTTCTATCGCGGCCTTGTTTGGCCGTGCCTCCGGCGGACTCTCCCTCAACAATATAAATTTCCGTCAGCTCGGGATCTCTTTCCTGACAATCAGCCAGCTTTCCCGGTAAGGTGCTGTCGGCCAGGATGCCTTTTTTTCTGGCCAGCTCCCGGGCATGGCGGGCGGCTTCTCTGGCCCTGGCCGCATCGATCACCTTAGACACGATGCTTTTGGCCACATCAGGATTTTCTTCTAAAAATAATGACAGCTTATCATAGACCAGGTTCTCGACCAGACCCTTCACTTCGCTATTGCCCAGTTTGGTCTTGGTCTGTCCCTCAAATTGGGGCTGACGGATTTGGACGCTGATGACCGCGGTTATCCCTTCCCGGACATCATCTCCGCTCAGCTTTTCTTTCAGGTTTTTGCCCAAAGGAATTTCTGCGACATAATTGTTGATCGCCCGCGTCAGGCCGGCCTTAAACCCGCTCAAATGGGTGCCGCCTTCACGGGTATTTATGTTATTAGCAAAACTAAAAATATTTTCAGTGTAACCGGTATTATATTGCAGGGCCACTTCTATCAACAGGTCATCTTTGTCGCCCCTAACGAAAACCGGCTGCGGATGGATGGTATCCTTATTTCGGTTTAGATACTCGACAAAAGAAATAATTCCCCCTTCATAGAAGAACTCGTTCTTTTTACCATCCCGCTCGTCTTCGATTTCAATCCTGACGCCTTTGTTCAGAAAGGCCAGTTCCCTCATCCGCTGGGAGAGAATTTCATACACATAAGAAACTTCGTTAAAAATCAACTTATCCGGCTTAAAGGTGACCTTTGTCCCCCGGCGGTTGGTCTTGCCGATAATCTGCAGCTCGGTGGTTTTATTCCCTCGTTCAAAGCGCTGAAAATAGACCTGACCCGACCGCCGGACCTCTACCTCCAGGTACTCAGCCAGGGCATTGACCACGGATATACCCACCCCATGCAAGCCGCCCGAGACTTTATAGGTCGAATTGTCGAATTTTCCGCCGGCGTGCAATTTGGTTAAAACAACTTCCAGGGCCGAAACATTTTCCTTTTCGTGCATCTCCACCGGAATGCCGCGGCCGTCGTCCTCTACGGTGACGGCTTCGTCGGAATGAATGATCACCGTAACTTTAGAACAAAATCCGGCCAGGGTCTCATCGATGCTGTTATCCACCAATTCATAAACCAGGTGATGCAGCCCCTCCAATCCGGTATTCCCAATATACATGGCCGGACGGAGTCTTACCGGTTCAAGACCCTCCAGCACCGTGATCTTGTCGGCTCCATAGTCTTGTTCATCCTCGTAGGATGAACCGGCCGTAATCAAGCCGGTTTGTTCTTTTTTGGCAGTCTCTTGATCCATATCAACCACTTCCCGATCCGGTAACATAAAGTCCGGACTTTAAATCTTCATGGGCATCATTACGCTTAAGTATCCAGGGTCATTATCCCCGGTCACGATGCACGGACCCTCTGTGGCCGTAAAATTAATGTTGACCAGTTCGCTGGTCATGGCTGTCAGAGCTTCAATAAAGAACCTGGGGTTAAAGCCGATTTCCAAAGAGATATCCTCGCCGACCTCCACTTCCAGGAATTCCTTGGCATCGCCCAATTCCGGATTCTCAGAGACAAACTCAATCTTGTCCGGCAAAACAAAGAATTTTATGCCCTTAAATTTTTCGGTCGAAAAGATGGCCACCCGGCGCAGGGTGTTAAGCAATTCGTGCCGGTTCAGCTTGACAATAGTGCCCGTAATCTGGGGTATGACGTAATCATAGTCTGGATATTCTTCGTCCAATAGTTTGACGATCATGGTCTGCCGGTTTTTTTTGACCACAATCCTATCGGCTTCCACACCCATGAGCAGGGATTCGCCCTCCTCGGCCATTTTTTCTATTTCCTGGGCCGCCCGCCTGGGAATGATGATCCCTTTCTGGAATTCAAAACTGGACAGGTCCTCAGCCTTGGCTTCAACCATGGACAGACGATGGCCGTCCGTGGCCACCATCCTGACAATATTTTTTTTCCGGTCATACCGCTGGAGGTACAACCCGGAAATGTTGGTGTGGGATTCATCCATACAAACAGAAAAAATAGTCTTTTTTATTAAGTCCTTAAGTCTGGAAGCGTCAACTTTTATTAAATTCATTTCTTCAATGGCGTCGATCCTGGGATATTTGTCTTCACCCAGACCCATCAAATTAAATTTGGATTTACCGCTTTCTATCCTGGCCCAATTTTTTTCACTCGTGGTCAAGGACAGTTTACTTGAGGGCAATTCACGAACTATTTCGCTCAATTTTTCGGCCGGAAGGGTAATGGCGCCGGGTTCGATTATTTCTGCGTTGATGGTTTCAATCAAAGTTATTTCCAGGTTGGTCGCGATGGCCAGGAGTTGATCATTTTCTATTTTAAAAAGAATATTGGCTAGAATAGGCATTTTGGATTTCTTGACGGTGATGGAGCTTAATCTGGCCAAGATTTTAGAAAGGCTGTCTTCAGTGAAGTTGATGTGCATTTTTCGGCTCCTTAATTATTATAGTTTATTTAACTTAGAAAGATCATAATAATATTCATGGCTGTGCATTTGTCAATAACTTGATAACATCCTGAATTAGTATAAATAAACGTTATGTAGAAATGTTTAGGTTTGTCTGACGTTTTTGAATCTTTTGACC
>JADFXY010000013.1:16394-25729 GCA_015233355.1 Deltaproteobacteria bacterium
TTTTGACCGTTGGTGACTGTCAAGAAATGAACAGAAACCTGTAAAAATGTGTGATGAAATTATTAGTTATGATTTTAATATGTTACTTTAACCTAAGGCATCGGCAGGCCCGCCTTTATTTTTTGGTTTGGCCGGCAATGAGGCAGGCCGGTCAAACTAAGGTCAAGTTTGGCCGGCGTCGGTTTGACCCTTGGAAAACAGTCCAATCTGACAGCCTTGTATTATAAGCACAGATTCACATATTTTTCAATATTTCTTTTTTGTTCATCAATTTTAATTTTACATAAATAATTTAATGAGATAATCAGAAGGGAAGCTAACTTTCCTTTTTCCCTTAAACAGACTTCCCGGCCTAAGGTAAGCATATTTCAGATTCTGAGTATTTTCATAATAAAGTCGGCTTTTTTTCTTGACAATGGTCCCATAGTTTTATAGGTATTCGAGTCGACATAATAAGGGATAATCAACGAAGAGGAGGGCGACTTGGGGTCAATTTTTTCTTTCGCCGGAAAGGGCGGGGTCGGTAAGACCACCCTATCCGGTTTGTTAATTAAAATCATGTTGGAAAATGGCATGAAGCCGATTTTGGCCGTGGATGCGGACGCCAATGCCAACCTGAACGAAGTGCTTGGTCTGCCGGTCTGCGGTACCTTGGGGGATGCCCGAGAGCAGATGAAAACCGACGTGGGCACCGGGATGACCAAGGATATATATATCGATATGAAGGTGAACGCCTCATTGGTTGAGGCCGAGGGGTATGATTTAAGCGTTATGGGACGCCCTGAAGGTTCCGGCTGTTATTGTGCGGCCAACACTCTTCTGACTTGTTCAATAGAAAAACTGATCAAAAATTACGATTTTCTGGTTGTCGATAATGAAGCCGGCATGGAGCACTTGAGTCGGCTAATTACCAAGCACGTGGATTTAATGATTGTTGTCACCGATAGCTCCAAAAGAGGGATTGCCGCCGCCCGCCGGATAAATGAACTGGTGAAGGAACTTAAAATTACCTACGGCAAAATGGTTACTGTGGCCAACCGGGTTATCCCGGGACAGGAAGATTTCGTCATGGGCCTGATCAGAGAAGAGGGGATGGATTGTGCCGGGGTTATTCATCAAGATGAATTAATCTCGGAATTTGACGGCAATGGAAAACCGACTTTCACTCTGCCCAAAGAAAGTCTGGCTCTGGCCGATGCTTATAAGGTATTTGAGCCCTTGCTTCGAGACTATCGGCGTTGACCAAAAATTTATTCTTGACATGAAACAGTGAGTAAATTAGTTTGTTAAATTTAAATCGACCAATGTAACATATAAACATATAACAAGCTTCTTTTTTGAATTTCATTTGTTAATTATTTCACATAATAAGGAGGGAAAGCCTTGGCCTTTGAACTACCAAAAGTTAAGTATGCCGGGAAAATAAGAACAGTCACCATCGGAACCGGCCCTAAGGCGGTTACATTCGGTGGCGAAACCAGCTATCCCTTTGCCCTATTCGAAGGCACTATGCCCCAGGCTCCCAAAATCGCAATGGAAGTGTGGGACATGGAGCCGGAGGATTGGCCTGAGTGGGCCACTGAGCCCTTTAAAGACGTGATTAAAGACCCAGGCGCCTGGGCCAAAAAATGTATTTCCGAATTCGGCGCCGATATGATTGTTGTTCAGCTTAAAAGCGCTGACCCCAACGGCCTGAATAAAGGAGCCGCTGAGGTCTCGGCCGCAGTAAAGAAAGTCGTCGACGCAGTTGATGTCCCGATCATCGTTTGGGGTTGCGCCAACCCCCAGAAGGACGCTGAGGTCCTACGAAAAATTGCCGAAGACTTTCAGGGTAAAAGACTGGCTTTAGGTCCGGTCGATGAATCCAACCATAAGCAAATCGGTGCTCAGGCCCTGGCATATAACCACGTGGTTATTTCTTCCAGCCCGATTGATGTCAATTTAGCCAAACAGGTGAACATCCTTTTGGGGAACCTCGGTGTTAAGTCGGATTCCATCATTATCGACCCCACCACCGGTGGCCTGGGTTACGGCATGGAATATTCCTATTCGGTGATGGAGCGAATCCGGATGGCCGCCCTGGCCCAAGAAGATGACAAACTGCAGTTTCCGCTCATTAACAATTTGGGCAATGAAATCTGGAAGTGTAAAGAAGCCAAGCAGTCGGCCACGGATGCGCCTTCCCTGGGCGTACCTGAAGCCAGAGGCATCATCATGGAAGCCCTGGGCGCGGTGACTTACCTCATGGCCGGGTCTGATATATTACTGATGCGGCACCCCGAAGCCGTAAAATTGGTTAAGGGTTTTATCGACCGGATGATGAACGGCGGAGCTTTGACCGGCTTGGATACCCCCAAGTTGAGACTTCCCGTTCCAGCCATTGATCTCCCGGTTATAGCTCCTAAAGCCAGAACGAAGGTGGCCACCGAGGCCAAACCCGCGGCCGCTCCTAAAGCCGCTCCGCCTAAGGTTGCTGCTCCGGCCGCCGCTGCCGCCCCCGCTGCTGCTCCCAAAGCCGCTCCTGTGGCTGCCGCCGCTGCCGCCGCTCCCGCCCCTGCTGCTGCTCCGGCAGTAGACGCGGCGAAAGTGAAAGCTGAGGCCGATGCCAAAGCCAAAGCCGATGTTGAAGCCAAAGCGAAAGCCGATGCCGAAGCCAAGGCCAAAGCCGATGCGGCCGCCAAGGCCAGTGCCGAAGCCGAAGCCAAAGCCAAGAAAGATGCCGAAGACAAGGCTAAAGCCGAAGCCAAGGCCAAAGCCAAAGCTGAAGAAGACGCACTGCGGGCCAAGAGAGCTGAAGAGAGAGAAAAGATGGCCGCGGCCTGTCAAGAGGTCTCCGATGTCCCGCATACCGCCGTCGGCCCTGTCTTTAGTACCGCAGATAGAATCGATCACCTGATGTCTCAAATTCACCAAAGATATGACAAAATGCCTCACTAATGTTGGTCTCCAGTCAGCCGGTCAAACATGACTGGAACTTGCATCTGCCGCTCACCCAATGGCAGGTTAATGACACATTAAAAATAATGCCTGAACGGCAACACATAAAATGCGAGAGGTTGGCAGTTTAATAAATCAAGAGGAGGAACCTCAGTATGGCAGAAATAGTCAAGAAGAAAGATGAAGCTCCCGAGAAGGCGGCCAAGCTGGTCAACCCGGACAGCGTGAGCGTCGATCCGGCTACCATAATTATGCTTAAGAAGGCCCAAAAAGATGGTGTCGAAACCATTTTTGATCGGGCTGAGACCATGAAACCGTGTAACATCGGGGCGGAAGGTATTTGCTGCAAGAATTGCGCCCAGGGTCCCTGCCGGTTGCCTTTGACCAAGAAGATCAAAGACGGCCTGGAACCAGACAAAAGAATGGGACTGTGTGGGGCTACCCCGGAAACTATCGCGGCCAGGAATTTTGCCCGGATGGTCGCTTCCGGTGCTGCGGCTCACTCGGATCACGGCCGCGGGATTGCCCAGGTTTTCTTAGCCGCTGCCCGCAAAGAAACCGGTGATTATCAAATTAAAGACACCAGAAAACTGCTTCAAATCGCTCCCGATTTTGGCGTAGCCGTCACGGTTATGGACGGAGACGTTGAAAAACAACGGAGTATTGATGAAATAGCCGTAGAAGTCGGCCAAAAGGCCCTGGCCGAATGGGGGAAACAGAATGGCGAAATCGTCTATGCCAAGCGAGCTCCCAAACCCAGGTACGATTTGTGGAAGAAATTGGACGTCATCCCCAGAGGTATCGACCGCGAAATCGTGGAAATCATGCACCGGACCCATATGGGTGTGGATCAGGATTATGAAAATATAACCAAGCAGTGCACCAGGGCGGCCTTGGCCGACGGCTGGGCCGGTTCCATGATAGCCACCGACCTGTCGGACGTAATGTTTGGGACTCCCTATCCTCTGCACGGTGAGATCAACCTCGGCGTTCTAAAGCAGGATCACGTGAATATGATCGTTCACGGCCACGACCCCCTGCTCTCGGAAATGATCGTTGTCGCCACTCAATCCAAAGAAATGCTGGATTATGCCAAGGACAAAGGGGCCAAGGGAATCGTTCTGGCCGGTATGTGCTGTACGGCTAATGAGATCCTGGTCCGGCACGGCATGCCCATTGCCGGAAATTACCTGCAACAAGAACTGGCCATTATCACCGGTGCGGTTGATGCCATGGTGGTTGACGTCCAGTGCGTTATGGAAAATTTGGCCAATGTGGCCATGTGTTACCACACCAAACTGATAACCACGGACCCCAGGGCCAAGATCATCTCCGGCGAGACCATCCACATCGAATTCGACGAGCACCACGCTCTGGAAGATGCCAAGAAGATCGTCAAGACGGCTATCGACAACTTCACCAACCGTCGGGCCGATGTCCTCATTCCCAAACAAAAAGAGCAGATGGTTGTCGGGTTCAGCTATGAAGCCATTAACTATCATTTAGGCGGCACTTTCCGCGGTTCCTATACCCCGCTCAACGACAACATCATCAATGGCCGGATCCGCGGCATCGGCGGCGTGGTCGGCTGCAACAACGCCCGGACCATGCATGACAGCGCCCACCTGATCGTCGTCAAAGAACTTCTGAAGAACGACGTCATCGTCTTGACCACCGGTTGTAACGCCATGGCCTGCGGCAAAGCCGGCCTGCTGACTCCCGATGCGGCTCAGGTCTACTGTGGCCCCGGTCTGGCGGAAGTTTGCGAAACAGTCGGTATCCCGCCTGTTCTCCATATGGGCTCCTGCGTTGACAACAGCCGGATCCTGATGGCCGCCACCGAAGTGGTCAAGGCCGGCGGATTAGGCAAAGACACCAGTGATCTGCCCGCGGCTGGATGCGCTCCGGGGTGGATGAGTGAAATGGCCATCAGCATCGGCCAATATTTTGTCGCTTCCGGCGTCTACACCTTGTTTGGCGTCATGCTCCCGGTTACCGGCGCCCCCAAATTCCAGAAGCATCTATTTGAAGATATGGAAGGAATTTACGGCGGCAAATGGGATCTGGTCGAAGACCCATATGAAATGGCTGCTAAGATGATCGCCCATATCGATCTGAAGAGAAAAGCTCTGGGCATTGATAAAGCCAGAGACAGAGTCCTTATGGATATGGCCGACCGCCGGGCGATGGAAGCTTAACCGTTATATAATGCCTCTTAAGAAAGGAGGAGCAATGTCCAGATTAGTCGCATTTGCCGCCATCCAAGGTGGTTACAATATCGTGTCCAAGGCTGAAGGTACGTTGAAGCAGGCCATCGAGGAATACGGCCCGGATAAGAAGCTGGAGTTTCCCAATACAGCTTATTACCTGCCGATTATTTACTCCATTCTTGGAATCCCTGTTAAGACCCTGGGCGACGCCACCGGCGTTATGGAAATCACCAGAAAACTTCTTCCTGCTCACATCAAGGGCAAAAACCATCTGCCCTACCTCGGGCCGCTACTGGATGCCGGTATGGCCTCTTTGTTTGCCGAGGAAATTGTCGAAGCCATCAGGTACATCACTAATCCTGACTTCTACTATGTCAGTGAAGAATGTGACCCTGAAAACGGCAAGATTTGGTTAGGCGCGGCTGAAGATACCGTTTTCCGGAAACGTGGCGTCGAGTTCGTCGATGGTACGGCCCCCGGCTTCGCGGCCATCGTCGGAGCTGCCCCGACACCTGAAATCGCCAAGAATATCGCCGAAGAATATCAGAAACGTAATCTCTACGTCTTCATGTGCGCCAATCAAAACGGGACGACCTTCACCGAGCAATTGATCCAGGCCGGAGTACAGGTCGGCTGGAACACCCGGCTGGTCCCCTTCAGCCCCGAGATCAACGGCGCAGTGTTCGCCCTGGGTTTCGCCAATAGAGCGGCCATGGCCTTTGGCGGCATTAAGCCTGGTGACTACAAGAATATCTTGCTGTACAATAAAGACAGGGTGTTCGCCTTTGTTAATGCTTTTGGTGATGTTAACGCCGAATGGGCCGTTAATGCCGCCGGTTGTGTTAACTGGGGCTTCCCGACCATCGCCGATACCGACATTCCCGAAATTCTTCCGACCGGTGTTTGCACCTACGAACACGTCGTGGGTAATGTTCGTCATGAAGATATCGTCAACAGATCCATTGAAATTCGCGGCCTCAAAGTCACCGTCGCCTCCATCGACATTCCTCTGGCCTATGGCGCAGCCTTCGAAGGTGAGCGCGTCCGTAAAGACGACCTCTACCTCGAACTGGGCGGCGGCAAAACCCAGGCTGTGGAATGGGTGACCATGAAGGGCATGAATGAAGTCGAAGACGGCAAAGTCGAGCTTTTCGGACCTGATGTTTCCGATATCAAAGCCGGGTCCAGATTGCCTTTGGCCATCGTAGTCGAAGTAGCCGGTCGTAACTTCCAAGAAGACTTTGAGCCTATTTTAGAGCGTCAGATTCACCACTTGATCAACTACGCTCAGGGCATCATGCATATCGGCCAGAGAGACATTTCCTGGGTTCGGATCAGCAAGCAAGCCGTGGAAAAAGGATTCAGCCTGAAACACATTGGGACGATTCTCCATGGTAAGCTGCATCAGGACTTCGGCAGTGTTTTTGATAAAGTCCAGGTTAAGCTGTACACCGAGAAGGACAAGGTTGACGAAATCACCGCCATCGCTCGGAGAATCTACCAGACCCGTGATCAACGGGTGGAGACGATGACTGACGAAGCCGTCGAGACCTACTACTCCTGCACGCTGTGCCAGAGCTTTGCTCCGACTCACGTCTGTATGGTCAGCCCTGAAAGAACCGGCCTCTGCGGCGCCTATAACTGGATGGATTGCCGGGCTTCTTATCAGATTAACCCCACCGGCCCGAACCAGCCGGTAGAAAAAGGCGAGTGTCTGAATCCCGTTCTGGGCAACTGGAAGGGTGTCAATGACTTCGTCTATAAGGCTTCTCGACAAAAAGTCTCAAGCTATAATTTCTACAGCTTGATGCAAGAACCAATGAGTACCTGCGGATGCTGCGAGTGTATCGCGGCGGTGCTACCGACCTGTAACGGCGTTATGACGGTTAACCGGGATTACACCGGTGAGACTCCCAGCGGCATGAAATTCACCACCCTGGCCGGTGTCATGGGTGGCGGCGCTTCTTCGCCTGGGTTCGTCGGCCACAGCAAATACAACATCATTCAGGGCAAGTATATTGCCGGTGACGGTGGCCTGCTCAGAATGGTGTGGATGCCCAAGATTCTGAAAGAAGAACTTAAAGACAAACTGATCAAACGTGGAGAGGCTCTGGGCTATCCCAACCTGATCGATATGATCGCCGACGAGACTGTTGGTATCACTGAAGAAGCAATTATGCCGTTCCTCCAGGAAAAAGGTCATCCGGCTTTGTCGATGCCGCCTATAACCGGGTAATAAAGACAGGTCCCCTGGACTGGGGGACCTGTTACTTCTCAAGAAGGAGATTAACGAATGGGCTTAACTGGTATTCAGATTTTCAAGTTACTGCCGAAGACCAACTGTGGTGAATGCGGTGTGCCCACCTGTCTTGCCTTTGCCATGAATCTGGCTTCCGGGAAAGCGGAGCTGGATAAGTGCCCGTATGTTTCCGAAGAAGCTAAGGCCCAATTGTCCGAGGCGTCTGCTCCTCCCATCCGGCCGTTGAAGGTGGGTGTTGGCGAGACTGAGGCTAAGATGGGTGGTGAAACAGTCATGTATCGTCATGAGAAGACCTTTTATAGCCCTCCGGGGTTTGCCGCGGTCATCACTGACGACACTGATCCTAAAGAAGTAGAGGCTAAACTTGCCCGGTTTGTCTCGTTACAATTCATCCGGGTCGGTCTTAATTTGAGGCCGGAGCTGGTGGCATGTAAGAACGTTTCCGGAGACGCCGGGAAATTTACCGCTCTGGTCAAGACTGTTTTAGACAAGAGTGACATGGGCCTGGTTTTGATGACGGATAAAGTCGATGTCATGAAAGCCGCCCTTGCCCTTTGTGCTGATCAACGTCCTTTGCTGTACGCTGCAACCGCGGCTAATTGTGAGGCCATGGGTGCGCTGGCCAAAGAGACCAATTGTCCCTTGGCCGTGAAGGCTGACAGCGTCGCCGACTTGATTCCCTTAACCGAGAAGCTGACCGGAATGGGCCTGAAGGATCTAGTTTTGGATCCGGGTTCCCGGACGGTGAAGCAGGCGTTTGAGGATGAAGTGGCTATCCGGCGGGCTCCTCTGATGGCTGGGAACAAGGCCTTAGGTTTCCCGACCATTACTTTTCCCTGTGAAATGGCCGACAATATCTTCACGGAGACGATGGTCGCCGGGATGTTCGTGTCCAAATACGGCGGTATGATGGTCATGTCTGACTTTGTGGGCGAGAGTATTTTCCCGCTGTTAGTGCAACGGCTGAACATATTCACCGATCCGCAGCGTCCGATGACCGTGGTTCAAGGTATTTACGATATTAATGGGCCGGACGAGAATTCGCCGGTTCTTATTACTACTAACTTCTCGCTGACTTACTTCATCGTGACAGGTGAAATCGAGGCCAGCCGGGTGCCAAGTTGGCTGTGCGTGATGGATACGGAAGGTCTATCGGTCATGACGGCCTGGGCGGCCGGCAAGTTTGTGGGCGATGCGGTTGGGGCCTTTATCAAGAAGAGCGGCATAGACAGTAAGGTTAAACACCGGACCCTGATTATTCCTGGGTATGCCGCGTCCATTAGTGGAGATTTGGAAGAGGAATTGCCTGGCTGGAGTGTTCAGATTGGCCCCCGTGAGGCAGCCCACATCACCAAGTTTCTTAAAACTTGGAAAGCCTAACCACATTCGGAGGATAGAGCCCTATGAAAATGATTGGTGAGAGCCTGAACGTAATCAACAAGAAGATCGGCCAGGCGTATAAGGACAGGGAAGCGGGTCCTATTCAGGAAGAAGCTCTTGAGCAAAAACGCCTTAGGGCTGATTACATCGACATCAACCTGGGACCGGCTCGGAAGAAGGGCGACGAGTTGATGGCCTTCGTGATTGAAGCAGTCCAGAAGGTCGTTCCTGATGTACCGTTGCTTTTGGATACATCCAATATAGAGGCTATTGAGGCTGGCCTGTCTGTTTACAAGGGCCCCACGGTTCCGACTATTAATTCTATTATGTGTCGGCCGGAACGCTATGAAAAGATGATTCCCATCGCGGCCAAGTATGGCGCTGATGTTATCGCTTTGATGTGGGGCCCGGAAGGCCTGCCCAGAGACGAAAACGAACGTGGCGCCCTGTGTGCCGAATTGGTCTATGCCATGAATTCAGCGGGCATTGCCAACGAAAAAATACTGGTCGACGGGATTGTTACTCCGGTTAATATCCAACAGCCCCAG
>JADFXY010000140.1:0-10106 GCA_015233355.1 Deltaproteobacteria bacterium
AAATGAGTACATTTCGCTCGTCATCGGGACGCTCTTTATTTTTCTTGGAGCTATCATAATCATCATTCTGTTAAGCAGGCTATTTGTTGAGCAGCCTAGTTAGAAATCAAGCAAAGAAAATGCTTTGCTCCTTCTAATCTTTCCCAATTAAGTTTGGGTCATGATGAAGGAGACGGACTGCCGCCTCATTGATTAAAGTGGACAAATTCGTTTGACTTTTAGCCTACTGCCATCATTCGTTGTAAACTGCCAGTTGCAGTGTTGCATTTCGGTTGTAATATTTAGATCTGCGATCCTTTCATATTCCTGTGAACCGATCTTCAAAAGGTCTGATGTGGCATGAGTGGCGCGGGCGGCAACACGTTAGTCATGCAAACAGGGTCTAGATCCTTTTCGTTTTAAGCCATTTATTGAAATATTCCTTTTGATTCTTGACAGATGCAGGAATAACATCATGGCCCTTATCAAATATATTCACTAGATCATCCATTGTTGGTTCTTTCTCCAACTGGAGCTTGTAGGCTGCTAAACCGTTTGCCATGTCACGACACATGCCTGATGGATAAACGTTGAGGCTTGCCCCGTAGCAAAATGGAATGAGGTGATCTTTTTCAAGAATTAGTCTCAACTTTACAAATGCCTCAAAAAAGTCCATTGCCCTTGAGTTAACTTCTTTTCCTCGGTACCTGAACTCAAGATGGCACGCTCCATTTGCGGTTTCTGCAAGAAGAGTTCCTGATTCATTCTCTTCACCACCAATGAGATAAATTGTGTATTCTGTCATTCATAAGCACCTATGCGTATCATCAAACCATTGGAGACAGCTTATAAAAAGATACGAGAGATGATCGATAACGGATTGCCAATACTCCAGAGATTATGTAGTGAACTCATTGGCCAACGTATTTCGGGCTATAGGCGTGGTGGGGTAACCGACCCGATAACAATAGGTTAGCAAAGGCAAGGTCATGAACTTGGAAAACGCGGCTCTCATTTTAGAAGGAGGCGGTATGCGCGGTGTTTACACGGCCGGCGTACTGCGCTATTTCATGGACCGGAATCTTTACCTGCCTTATGTAATCGGCGCGTCCATCGGTGCCTGTAATGGCGCGAATTATGTGGCCCGCCAGCCGGAAAGAAACCGGATCGTCAATATCCACTACGTTCGGGACGGCCGGTTTCTCAGTTATCGTCGTCTCATATTTCAGGGTGAGTTGTTCGGCATGCAATTTATCTTCGACACCTTGCCCCATGACCTGGTGCCATTCGATTTCGAGACCTTCAAACAGAGCGAACAACGTTTCATCCTGACTGTGTTCGATTGCATCAGTGGTGAATCTGTTTATTTCGACAAGGATGAACTGGATAAAGCCGATTGTCTGACTCTCCTGCAGGCCGGGTCCAGCCTGCCTCTGATACAAAAGTCGGTGCTTTATCAGGGCCGGGTATTCATGGACGGCGGTATCGGGGAGCCGGTGCCGCTCAAGAAAAGCATAGAGGACGGCAATCAGCGCCATGTTCTGATCTTGACCAGACCTAAAGGTTATCGCAAAAAAGCCAGTCGCATCCACTGGCTCATTCGGAGGCGCTATCCGCTCTATGAAGGCTTGCACCGAGTATTTGCCGCTCGTCATAAGCGCTACAACGAAACCATGGATCGGATCGATCGGCTCGAATCAGAGGGAAAGGTGTTCGTCATCCGGCCAAAGCAATTGCTGCCGATCGGTCGCGTAACCCGTAGCACCGAAAAACTCTATTCGGTATATGACCAGGGCTATGCCGAGGCCAGGGAACGCTATGCAGCGCTATGTTGCTATTTGAATGATCCCACTCCCTACCGTGTGTAACATAGTGATAGGAAATGATTTTTGAAGGTTCATTTTCGCTTCACTTTGACCATTATTTTTCAACCTCGGCAACGTCTTGGGTCGGGCGATAATTCAGCGCTCACTCAAATGAAAACGCTCCCGAAGCACCATCGAAAGGGCTTTAACGCTTTCAAATGCCTGCTCCACGGTAAGTTCGCCATCCTGATTGACTAAACAGCAGGTTGCAGGAGAAAGCATGCTGCGGGAAAGGAGCAGGTCCCGGTCGATCCCCTTATGCTCCAGCATCCGCCAATGACTCACTAGCCGTTCTTCCAAGGATTTTAGATTTTCTTTCGCAAATGGCTCGAAATTGGTCGGAACAATCCCCCAGATAATGCGTCCGCCCCTCTCCAGAAAACGTGAGATCGACTTGGCAAAGGAAACGAAAATTTCCCCGTTGGAGTAGATATCCAGAGAGAGCACATCGAGATCCAGCCCCAGGAGGAAATCCCAGTCAGGGTTACCACATAGATGGATGCCCCGAGGCCGCTCGACTCCGGCAAAGAATCTCTCCATGTCCTGCCTCGCTGTAATGCTGTTGTATCCGGACATGGCACTGAAAATGTATTGAAGGCCGGGTTCATCCACGAACATGAAGGCGTTGGGGTTCATGGCCTTGAGCCGGTTCAGTTGAACATTAATGCGGCGGGCCATAAAATCCAGCATAAATGAACGCACGGTGTCGTCGAAAAGAATGGGCCTCTTGTCCTGGTCGACCACGTTCAAGCCGAAGCTTATCGGCCCTTCGAGTTGCCCTCGAATGGCGGGCCGGTCCGATAGGTCCATATTCAGAAACCGATGGTAAACAACGGAGTAGGTCTCGCTGATATCGAAGTAGGCTGGTTCTTCGAAATTCGCCAGGGCTTCTTCGACTTCGGCAACGAACTTGTCCATGGAAAACCGGATGGTTCTTTTTTCCATGTCGACCAGAATGCCGGGGAAGTGTTCCGAAGCCTGCACATACATATCTTCATGGTAGCTCAGCAAGGGCAGTTGCGGCCAGAAGGGAATGTCCAGTGAAAGTGCGGCAGCGAGGGCCCGGTCCACATCCCGGTGCGGCATGACGGCCATGGCTGTAGTGAGGAGGTTGCCCGGAATACTCATGTGATCATTTCCTTTTCAAGACCGGCGTGATCTCCGGCGGCGCGATTATTGCGTTTAATTAACAGGTGGAACAGGTACTTGTTCAGCGCGTCAGGTAGATGTGATCAATCGGTCATTCAGACATAATGACTACTGCGCTTACCTGTAATGTTATTAGTGCGTGGCCGGCAGCAACGGCAGGCGGGGAGCGTTTGGCCGCTACTGTAGCAACGGACTTTCCAGATTTCCGATTTGTATCACCATACTCTTCTGAGGCGTTACCAATTGTAATTGTTTTGTATCGTTCAATTTTCAATCCAAGGTCCTTCGCAACATGATTCGTTCGCTCCTTAAGCGCCTGTAATGCCGCTGTTGTTAATTCATCCTGGGCGGCCTTTAGAGTTTCCGGGGCGACAAAGAATCGCATTTCACTCATGACAAGCCCGTCATTTTGCAATTCTCCAGCCAGGTTAAGAACTTCTTCGAAATCGTCTGAAGTCAGCGATAAGGTTTGAGAACCGCGCCAGCGATCAGTCTCTTTTTCATTTTGAGAGTCATAGGGACGTGAAACTGAATAGCTGCTGGTTTCTACCGTGATGGAGGGAATACTTTCCGCCTTTTTAATGGCAGTTGACATTTGCTTATTAATAGCCAGTTGAATCTGTCTTGCATTTTTACCTCTGGCATCGACCTTTAGCTTAACGGATATCCGATTACGAGCCTCCATTCGCTCGGCTTGTTGTGAAAGCTGAACTTCTGTGCGGTCAGTCCGTTTAACAAGTTTAACTTCCGAATGTGAAGACGCTTTTTCTTGAGCATTTACATAACCTTCCCCTATAAAGAACATAAGAGCCGATAGAACGATTGAAACGACAATTTTGATACGTGACATAGATCGCTCTCCTTTTCGGTTTTGTTTGAAATGCCGACCAATGATTAAGTAGTTGACCGCCAACCTGTTATCACTCAAAATTAACGGGACTAAGTAGAAAATCCATATAGATGATGAGCAAAAAAGGGTTTAATGTCAGCCCTAAGAAAACAAAGATGTTTATGACCAATCTACTGGATCTAAGCGCAAGGGAGATTTTGTTCATTTACCTAAAGGCGATGTCGATAGAAATACTTTTCAAAGAGCTGAAAAGCGGCATGGAGTTAGGCGAGCATCAGGTCACTGTGAACATAAATTCAGAATATTGGGCCGCCCTTTCTATTGTTCTTTTTGCAGCCTATCCCGCAGGGACGTCAACAGTTCGGCCATCTCGTTGAATTTATATTTATTGACGAGATTAGACAGGCGAGCCATGTCACTCCTGTATTGCTCCGGCCATGAGAAGCCGGCGGCTTCCGCCATGGCGGCCTTTATCGGCTTGGGGCTGCGTTTCTGAACCAGGGGCAAAAGCTTGTCCAGAAACAAAAGCAGAGAGGCTGAGTCGGCCGTCTGAGCCGTTTGGTCTGGTGCAGATGCTTCTTGGGGTGAGGCTATCCCGGCCAGGACCGGAAGATCATATTCCATCTCCCGCCCCGATTCCGCGGCCGAACTAGATGGTTCGACGGCTGGTTCCGGTGATCTGGGTTTAATCCATTTAAGCATGGCGGAAAAAAGCTCTTCCGTATTGATCGGTTTGCTGACGTGGTCATTCATCCCGGCTTCCATGGCCATGGCCCGGTCCTGGATCATGGCGCCGGCCGTCATAGCAATAATGGGCAAGTCTTTAAATCCGGGATTCCGGCGAATCTCCCTGGTGGCTTGATGCCCATCCATCACCGGCATTTGAATGTCCATCAAGACCAGATCATAGTCATGTGCTTTCACGGCCTCGACTCCTTTCTGCCCATTTTCGGCAATGGTCACCTTGAGGCCGGCCTGCTCCAAAAGTTCCTGGGCGACTTGTTGGTTGATTTCGTTGTCCTCGACCAGCAGGATGTCGGCCCCCCTGATCGGCCGGGCCAGATCAGATTCCCGGTCTATTTTTGGCTTGACCAGCTTTTTGGTCTCAGCTTGGCCAAAGGAGTCAACAATGGCGTCGAACAGGCTGGAAGGCGAGACTGGTTTGATCAGCAACCCGTCCAGGCCGGCTCTCTCCGCATCCTTGACGGCTTCGTCCCGGGCATAGGCGGTGACCAGGATAATTTTAGGCGCTACCGGAAGATGGGGCAAGTTCTTAATCCGCCGGCTGGTTTCGATTCCGTCCAGGCCGGGCATCTTCCAATCCATCAGAATAATGTCATAGGGATGCTCCGGTGAGGCATTTTCCAATTCAGCTAAACCGGCTTCTCCAGACGCGGCCAGTCTGACTTCAAGCTTCTGGGCCCGGAGCATCTCCGCAAAAATTTCCCTGGCCGTCCGATTATCATCGATAACCAAAGCCCGTTTGCCGGCAAAGGTATCGGAGCCGTGGCGATTTTCTTTCTTGTGGCCGGAACCCAGGCCGAAAACGGCTTCGAAAATGAAAGTGCTGCCGACACCCGGCTCGCTCTCCACCCAGATTTCTCCGCCCATCAGGTTGACCAGGCGCCGGCTGATAGTCAGGCCCAGGCCGGTTCCGCCGTATTTCCGGGTGGTGGTGGTGTCCGCCTGGGAAAAGGCTTTGAACAGTTTCCCGCATTGCTCTGCGGTCAGGCCTATCCCGGTGTCCCGGACGGAAAAGCGGATATTCACCTGATTGTCAGCGCTGCCGATCAAGTCCACGTTCAGGACGATTTCACCGCGTTCGGTGAACTTCACCGCATTGTTACCCAGATTGATTAAGACCTGGCCCAACCGCAAGGGATCGCCCACCAGGGAAAACGGCACACGTGAGTCGATCCGGTAATGGACTTCCAAGTGTTCTTTTTCCTGGGCCTTGACCGTGACCATGTTAGCTATGTTGTCCATGGTCTCAGCGAGATCAAACTCGACCCGTTCCATATCCAACTTGCCCGCCTCGATTTTGGAAAAATCTAGGATGTCGTTGATGATGCCCAGAAGGGATTTGGCGGAGGTATCAATTTTTTTCAAATAATCATTTTGTTTGGGATTCAGGTCGGTCTTCAAGGCCAGATGGGCCATGCCGATGATGGCGTTCATCGGTGTGCGGATCTCATGACTCATGTTGGCCAGGAAGTCACTTTTTGCCTTGGTGGCTTCTTCGGCAGTCTGTTGTGCTCGTCGCCGTTCACCTGACTCCATGGCAATAGTCACAAAATTTGCGATTGAACGTGCAAATCCCAGTTCTTCGGCGCTCCATTCCTTCAAAGGACCTCTATGCTCATGACAGGCCACTCCAACCATTTTTCCGCCAACCCAAATCGGCACGTCAAGCATGGAAGTGATGCCGAGCGGCTTCAGATACGGTTCAGTAAATGATGCTGTCCGCCGGTCATTCTGGGCATCGACCGCGACGATCGTCGGATCGATCTCCAGGGCTTCGAAATAGGCGGGGAAGTCCGCCTTGCGCAACTCCAGTCCCGATGTATGAGCGCTTTCCCTGCGATCAAATAGATCTGCGCAGCGGATGGCTGTTCGCTCATCGTCACATAACCAGATACTGGCCCGGTCGATATCCAATCCAACACTGGCGGCTTCGGTGATACAGGAAAAGGCGTCATTCAGATCAGTTCCGGTTAGTTGGTTGGCTTGCACCAGCCGCATTAAGGTATCATTCCTGCGTTTGAACTGCGCCTGGTGGGCTGCTTTTTGCGCCTCTTCATCCCGCTGTTGGGTAATGTCATGCCCCATGGCAAGCAGGAACAGCAGATGACCGTCATCACTGGTAACCGGATTCAAGCTGAAATCGATAAAACGCATTCGCCCATCGATCCCCGGGTGTACGATCTCAAACCGGATGAAATTACCGGCTGCGGCCTGCTGCACAGCCTCTCGAATCTGTTGCTGATGTTCCGTGGAGTGCCGCCACCAGGGCGACTCCCAGAAGGGTTGGCCCAGTACTTGTTTTTCGCTGACATCAATGATGGCGAGGGCGGCGCGGTTCACCTCCTGCAGACGACCCGTGGTGTCCAGGACGCCCATGAACTGCATGGTCTGATCGAAGATGGCGCGGAACTTCCGTTCGCGAGTGTGTTTCTCCTCTTCAGCCTGTTTCCGCTCAGTGATATCCATCGTCACTCCGTACATGTCGGTAGGTGAGCCATTGGCATCCCGCACCACATGCCCCATGGCATGAATCCACACCACCCGGCCATCACTCGGTCGCTTATATGCATAGGTCGCGTCGTATCTCGGGGCGCTGCCATCAAGGGCGGCTTTATAGTTTTGCATCGTCGCTTCACTAGCCGCCTTGTCACCGGCCTCGACATTGGTGAACCACTCGTCCATCACGCGATAACGCCAGTCTTCGCGCACCGGATCACCATAAATGGTGGCGGAGCGCTCCGACGAGTTGTATTTTCCTTCAGGGTCATTGATTGGAACATGCCAGTAGCCGGCCTTGCTCAGGTCCAACGCCTGATCGCTCAGGAAGTTACCCAGGCGCAGCTTCTCCTCCATCTGCTTGCGTTCGGTGATGTCACGGAATACGATGACCACGCCGACGATCTCTCCTTCCTTATATACCGGCGTTGTGGCGTATTCGGCCGGCAAGGTGGTTCCGTCCTTGCGCCAAAACACTTCGTCATCCACCCTGCGGGGCTGCCCATCACAGGAGGTTTTGTGCATCGAACACTCATCACGCGGAACCTCATGACCATCCGGGTAGGTGCGGTGTACCTGAGCATACATCGATTTTCCAAGCAATTCTTCTTCACTGTACCCCAGCAAAACTAAAACGGCAGGGTTAACAAATTCTATCCTACCATCAATATCTATGCCGACAATCCCGTCGCCAACAGCGCCAAGAATTAGTCGTGTATGCTCCTCGGTCTGCGCCAGAATGGCTTTGCCAAGTTCAAGTTCCTCGCGTTGTTCCAGCAAATGGTTTTTTTGCGCTTCCAATTCTTCGGCCTGCTCTTCCATGGAGCGCGCCTGCTCGGCCAGCCGTTTGTTATTTTCCTCCAGTTCGTAGCGACGCGCCCTCAATTGCAGTTCCGAAGCAGCCAGAGCCTGAGCCTGAGCCTGGGTCTGTTCCAGCAGTTGGCGTGTGGCCACATTGCCGGCCAGTATTTGCAGTTTAGCCGCCAACGCAGGTAACAAGGCATCGACAAATTCTCCCTTCCGACGGTCGAAAGGCTCCAGCGCCCCGATTTCAAGAACGGCCAGCACTTTGTCATGATCAACGATCGGTACAATCAGCAAACTGCGGATTTTAAACGTTCCGAGACCCACGATGACACCAACGAGGTCTTCCTCGGGCAGTGGTGACAGAGAAATCTGTCTCCGGTCCAGCGCCGACTGGCCAACCAGACCCTGGCCCCAGGCAAAACCTTGGGGGTGAATGGAGTCGTCGCACCCATAACCACCGACCCGCCGCAGTTCGGAACCGTCGTTGTCGGCGATATAGAAAGCGGAGTAGACAAGTCCCAGCATTTGCGCCAGACGAGCCGAAAGCTCATTGCCAAAATCGGTAAAGGTCACGATCGCCTGCACCGCTTGATCAATCTCCGCCAGTCCCTGCTTGACCCAACGCTGGGTCTCCAATGTCTCCGCCCCTTGCTGCAAGACTTGTAACGACTTCGCCATCATACCTATTTCGTTGCTATATTCAGTATATGGCACGGCAATGTCGAGCCGCCCCTCGGCAAGATCATCGATACTGCCACGCAGGGCATCCAGGGGGCGGCGAATTGTGATACCGCTCAGCCAGGCCAATATACCACCACCCATCAATCCGCCAAGGAGAAGCACGGTCAACAAAATATGGCTCTGTTCGTACAGGGATGCTGCCTGTAATGCCGATTGGCGAGCGTTCTTCTCTTTGCCTCGGGTAGCTGCATCAAGTTTCTCGTCTGCTTTGGAGCTTAAAGCGACAAAATCATCACTCAATATAATCTGTGATGCTTGCTTCAGGGAATCCGGGGTTCCGGCAACGATCAGTGATACCACTTGATCAACGAGCTGCAGGTATTGCGCGTAATGTAGATCAAATTCAGCGAGCAATTTTAAATTTTCTTCGCGAAAAGTCCGTTTACGCCCCTCCTCAAGCTGTTTTGATAAGTTAGCGCGAGCCTGTCCAACCCGCTTCATCGCCTTAGCCCTGCGTACCGGATCAGGCGCCTGACCCGCCCGAAGATTATTCTGGATGTGGATCAGCTTATTAGCGGTTTCTTTAATATGAGATACACCCAACATATCTTTTTCGTAGAGTTGTTGGGTCGCCTTATTCAATTCGGCCAGATCGTGCAGACTTCGACTCCCTATTAACAGGGCAATGAAAAAAACAAAGCCAAAACCAAGACATAACTTTGTAGTGAGCCGCAGACGCTCCATGTAATTCACAAGCCTGTGCATGGTGACAGCCTTTCGGCGGTGAATGGGTTGTGCTGATACAGATACCTTCATAAACTTCCTTCCGCCTAATTGATAACGTCAACCATGGTATCCGCCCCTGACGATTTTCGGGGATCACCGCTCAATAAGTAATACACAACTTCAGCTTTTCGTCACGTTAAAATAATCTAAGATCGAAAGATTTGTGTTACATCTGATCACGACCTTCAATATAGGTTTTAAAATCGGATGACTATCACTGGAATAATATCCGATCTTCCACGAGATTATCCTTGATTCTTGCTTGGGTTCATGATTGAATAAAGCGGGCCTGGACGCAGGTTAGGGCCATGCGGGAGCGCAACCTGAGCGCCGGTCCAGGGATCAAAATCAGAGGTGGGGTGGCTCCACCTCCAGCTTTTTCATAGCACAATAGGAATTGGGATTAAAGTGGTAAATTTTGCGGGCCGGAGGGCGGAGCTCCAGTGCTACCCATTTGAAACGAGAAGAACCGCCAAAAAATTAATCTCTGAGGTAGATTATGTTCGGGCTAATGAAAGTACGCACTTGCACACTGAACAATCAGTCACGGACCGACCGCCGCTTGCATTACTGCGGCACCTGCAAGACGCTCGGTTCCATCTATGGTGCCAAGGCGCGCCTGCTGCTCAATCACGACGCGGTCTTCCTTGGAGAACTTTTGTCGGCAATTTCCCGCCGGGTTGATTCGCACGAAACTTGGTGCAGCGGCATCCGCTCTTTCAGTTGTCTCGCCTGTCCAGGTTCAGATG
>JADFXY010000140.1:10146-10559 GCA_015233355.1 Deltaproteobacteria bacterium
CCGCTGCAGTATGCCGCAGCAGCTACGATGACTATGGCCGAATGGCGTCTTTCCGACAGGGTAAATGATTCCGGCCGGATGCGCTGGCGTATCCTGCAGCGTCTTTATGCGGACAAATTTCACCTGGCATCCGACCAGTTGGCCGGGTGGCGGTTTCCTCTGAATGAGATGCATACGATTCTCAGCTCACAGGAAGAACGCGAGTCCCTGGCGCGCCACTCGACAATGGCCGCAGTCGATATTCTCGAATACGTGGCTGAACCTACCGCTTTTGCAACCGCTTTGTTTTTCAGCCATGCTGCCGTACTCTTGGGCCTGGAGGAGTGTGAGCAGGATATGCGTAGCTTGGGATGGAATCTTGGCTCTGCAGTCTATCTTCTTGACGCGCTTGCCGACTTTCAACTTGATCTGCG
>JADFXY010000141.1:0-510 GCA_015233355.1 Deltaproteobacteria bacterium
ACCCGCCCCGACGCCCCCGGGAGATCAGCCGGCAACAGAACCCAAGACTCAAAACGCTGACATAAATCAAAAACTGCAACAGTTGACCGATCAGGTCAATCAACTCAAGACTGAATTGAATCAGACCAAGAAACTTCTGACTCCTCAGCCAACCGGGCCGGCCCCATCAAATACATCAAATACTTCGGCCACCGTAAAAGATACTCCTCTGCCGGCGAGTCCGGCCCCTCCAGCCGCTGATGCCGCTGCCGGCCGCCAGGCTATTTGGGGGATTCAAGACGAACTTCACCTGCTATCACAAAAGATGGATCGCCTGGAGGACACACTTAGCCGGGCTGAGACAAACAAGAACAAAAGCGGAAAAACGAAAAAGAAGGGGAAAAAACCTCTCCCAAACAACTCCAACTAGCATACCACCTGTTGTTAACCGTTATTTATTAGTGTTTTGAGTGACAAAAAGACCTTATAGGCAAGCGATCACGGGGGGGCGAGTTTTAATTGCCCAGCAGA
>JADFXY010000141.1:570-9787 GCA_015233355.1 Deltaproteobacteria bacterium
AGCTGGCTCAACGTAAAGCTTTTCGGGACAATATCCCAAACCAAATCTCTACTTGATTGAGCCAACTTGCAGATGTCGGGGTGTAATGAAAAAAGACGTTTGGGTGAGCGGCTAACGCATATCTCCGTTTCATCAATCTTTGCGTGTCATTCCACGCGAAATCACGGCCCGGTTGCGCCCCTGGGATTTGGCCGCATAAAGCGCTATATCGGCTGCATTGAGGGCGTCCTTGAAACTGTCTCCTTTTAGCGGGACCACATGGAGAGCCCCGAGGCTGATCGTGACAATGGGGCTGGTCACGGATTCTTCGTGAGGAATTCCAAGGCTCCCGATGTTGTCCTGAATCCTCTCAATGATATGGTTAAGACCTTCCTGATCGGTTTCCGTCATTACCACGGCGAACTCCTCACCACCGTAGCGGGCGACCAGGTCTCCCGGCCGGAGGGCCGCCTCTTGGATGGCTTGGGCGATACTACGCAGACAGTTGTCCCCCTCAAGATGGCCATATTTATCGTTGAATTTTTTGAAGTGATCTATATCGCAAAGGATGACGGAAAAATCATATCCCATCCGCTGGTGTCGTCGCCACTCTCTCTCCACAAATTGGTCAAAATAGCGACGATTGAAGATTCCGGTCAGTCCGTCTACGGTAGATATCTTTTCCAACCGTCGGTTTGCCTGCTGTAGTTCCCTGTTAACCTTGACTAACTCTCCCGTTCGTTGCTCGACCAAATCCTCTAGAGCCCGGTAAAATTCGGCGTTTTCGATGGAGATGACGATTTGCGACGAGAGAAGTTGGAGCACTTTGAGCCGTCTTTGAGTGAAGGCATCCCCTACCAAGCTGTTTTCCAAGTAGAGCATGGCCTTGAGTGCCCCGGATTGCAAAAGCGGCATGGCCAGAGCGGATCGCATGCCACTGGACGCGAAATAGGGGTCCTTTACAAAGCTTCCGTGTTCAGAGGCATTACCGAGCACGACTGGTTCATTTTTTCTGAGGCAGAATTGAAGCAGGCTCAGGGGCAGGCGGGAACTATTTTGAAAATTTACAACATCATTTTGGGGAATCGACGCCTGCTCCCACGTGGATAGCATCTCAGCCCTCAGCCGCCAAATCCCGTCCTGGAGGGTAAGCAACACGGAGCGGTCCGCACCGGCGTTCTCCGTTACAATCTTCATCATCTTGTTCAAGAGTGTATTCATATCGACTTCACTGGCCAGGCTCTGGGAGGCTTGGATAATGGCGAAGATGTCGATCGAATCGGCCGCGCCCTCGATTTCCATGGTGCTGGAAGTTGAACTCAGGGTCGGAATCAAGCCCCGCTGGTTGTCCGTGTCGAAAGTTGTGGCCGCAAGAAGGGCCGCGTATTTATGGCCGAGTTGACTTACTTTGGCCTTCGCTCCCCATTTATGATAGGTGTATCGCGCCTCGGTCAGGTAATAGGCTGCCAGACTGGTCAGGTTCAGGGCCAGGAAAAATCGGCCGGCGCACTCACATGCCAGGGCCTCGTTATTAACGTATCCGCTCCGCCGGGCCTCTCTCACAGCCGCATCATAAAGCCTGAGGGCCTCCCAATTCCTGGCCTCCGTGCGGGCCAGCTCAGCCTCGACCAGAAGATATTTGTGCTGGAAATTGTCCGGACTGTTGGTCGCCCATATGTTCATTTTCTCTTGATATTTCTTTACGGTGGCCATGAAGAGCGACCGCTCGTCCTCACCGAAACGTTCATAACAGGCCAGAATCGTCAGAGAAGCATAAAAGTATATTTCCGGAACCTTGGCTTGGGACACTGCGACAGAGGCAACCATATCGGCCTTGTCTATCATGGCCAGGGCATCGTCCCAATAATCGAACCAGTAAAGACTTCGCAGCTTGACCGTGTAGAAATAGGAAAGGGCCAGGGGGTTATTTTTGTAATCGTGTAGGAAAACCTCCTCGCTGAAATGGTCATCGTCAAAGGTGTGATCGTTTTGGGTCTGCCCCAGCAACTGCAGCAGCGGGTTGAGGCATGCCGGCCGGAAGAACTCATCGAGTACGACGGGGGCGTTGATTTGAAGAAATGGGATGTATTTATCCGCCTCCTCGGCCAGTTCCGGGCAGGAAACGCCGCAGATGGTCGGATCGGAGATTACGAATTCGGCGCAGTACCCGGCATAGGTCCAATCTCCGTTCTCCACCAGGAGGGGAAAGGATTTCCGGCTGTATTCTCTCGAGGAGATCAGAGGAGCCCGCCAGTGATTGACGAAGACAGCGAAAAGAAGATATACTTTGCCTCGAATCAGCAGGTCGTCAAATTTTTCGGCCAGTTTGATGGCCGTCTCTCCAAAACGGCGACCGGACTCATATTGTCCCAGCATGGCGTCGCAGACAAAAGCATAATTCATGAACCCGTAAGAGGTCAGGTGGCTGGCGCCGTGTTCTAAGGAAATATTGGTCATCTTGCATGACGACCAGGCAACTAGCTCAAGTTGGGAGTCTAAATAGGCGCTGGTCCACATTCCCATCAGGATATCCATCATCATCTGATGTTTGGATGAATCCATGGACGGGGAGTCGGCTAGATCCTCAATGGACCGATCACCCAGGAGTTTGGGGACGTTTTCCAATTCGCTCTGCACCAGGTCCGAGATACCCAGGTTGTCAATCTCCAGGCCCAGAAGCCGCAAAGCTTCCTTCTGTATTTCAATTGCTTTGGCGTACGCCCCCTGCAGGTGATAATATTCCATCCGGATCAAATGAACCTCGATGGCATCATCAAGGCTTTTGGCCTGCGAAAGCAGAGTTGAGAACAATTCCTCGATTTCATCTGTCACGCCGGCGTAAAAACGACACCAAGCCAAGTCGCTGTTGATCGAGAAGGTCAGGTTGTAATGATCCCTCCAGCCGTTTTGAGGTAGAAGCTCTTGGGCCACGGACAGGTATTTTAGAGCTGAAGCGTAGGCGGCGCCGTTTTTGGCCCGACGGCCGGCTTCCTGATTCAATCCAGCCAATTCCAGCCGCTCTGTCTCATCCGTGATTAATCGTTGGGCCGCGTCGAGCTGGTTGACAATCTCGAAGATGTCCTCATCAGCCGGGTCCGGACCGCTATTTTTCAGAAGCAGCCTCCCGATGCGCAGATGCATTCGCTCATTATCCTCCATAAGCGAATAGGCGGCCTGCTGGATGCGATCGTGGGAAAATTTGTAATGGCGTAAATCATAGCGGATTAATAGACCTTCGCTGACGGCTTCGGTCAAATCCAACTGTGTGCTCTCCTCGCTACCTTCGTTAATGACCACCAGGGTGTCGAGAGCGAAGGAGTTGCCGATGCACGCGGCCATGGTTAGGAGTTTCTGTGTCTGCGGGGCGAGAGAACCGATCTTGGCCGCCATTAACTGGACTACGTCGTCCGGGATGTTGCGCCGTTCGATTTCTTCGATGCGCCAGTTCCACTCCTTCCCGGTCGCGGTAAAGGAAATCAGGCCATCGGAGTATAGGGCCTTCAGAAACTGAGTGGCAAAGAAAGGATTGCCCAGGGTCTTGGTGTGAATTAAATGAGCTAAGCGGGCCACGTTTTTCGGTTCGGAGTGCAGTGCGTCGGCGCAGAATCCGGTCAAGTCGTTCTCGGAAAGATTACCAATCTGGATCGTTTCCACCCATACATCTTGCTTGGCTAGTTCGGCCAGTAGCAACATCAATGGATGTGAGGGGTACGTTTCGCTGTCTCTATAGGCTCCGATCAAAAAAAGATGCCGCATCTGGCTGTCGGTCAATAAAAGCGACAGCAGATTGAGGGAGGCCAAATCGGCCCATTGCAGGTCGTCTATGAAGAGCACCAACGGGTGTTCGACCGTGGCGGCCGACCGGAAGAAGTTACGGCAGACGTAGTTGAAACGATTTTGCGCCGCTACGCCAGAAAGCTCAGGCACCTCGGGTTGGGGGCCGATCAATAACTCCAGTGACGGCACCAGGTCAACCATGACATGACCAGCCTGGCCCAGGGTTTCCTTCAGCGTCTCGGCGATAGTGGCGAGCCGGTCTTCGCTCTCGGTCAACCAACCGTCCACGAGCCGCGCCAAGGCTTGTTTGAGTGCAAAATAGGGAATAGTCCGCTTGTATTGATCAAATTTTCCGTCGATGAAGTTACCGTTGCTCGCTGAGACAGGGACTTGGAGTTCCTTGACCAAGGAGGTCTTACCCGTGCCAGGGTACCCGGAGACCAGAAAGAAAGCCTTTCCCTGCCGTTCTATCACATGCTCCCTGAAGGCATCCAGCATCTTAGCCGTTTCACGGCTTCGTCCATAAAGTTTCTGAGGGAGATAGAGGGTGTCGAACTGATCGTCCCGTCCAAGTTCAAAAGACTCGATCCGCTTTCCGGCGCTCATCATTTTCAGACAGGTTTCCAGATCCGTGCGGAGCCCGGCCGCGCTTTGGTAGCGCTGTTCTGCTGTCTTGGCCATCAGCTTAGCCACAATTTCTGATAACATGGAGGGGATGTTGGGGTTCACCTCGGTGGCGCGGGGCACCGGGCTGGCAATGTGGGCATGAACCATTTCGACCGAATTCGTCTTTTCAAAAGGCAGCCTGCCGGTCATCAATTCATACATGCTTACCCCCAAAGAATACAGATCCGAGCGGTAATCTACCTGATGGTTCATACGACCCGTCTGTTCCGGAGATATGTAGGCCAGAGTTCCTCGAAGCGAATTGGGTTGTCTGTGACCGGGATTAGTGGGTGACAGCCGGACAGCCAGGCCGAAATCGATAAGTTTGCAGACCCCGGTTTGCCGGTTGCAAACAATATTGGACGGGTTGACGTCCTGATGCAAGATATGATTCTCATGTAGAAGGTGCAAGGCCTCAGCCACGGTGATAAATATCCGAAGAACCTCTTCCAGCGAGAACGGGCAAACTTTGAGCAACTTCTTAATTGATTCCGCATGAAAGTCCTCCAGAATCAAGACCAGCGTATTCTGATATTCTTTAATATCGTGGACCTTTATTACTGGGCTTAGGTCCAGGGAACTGAGAAGCTCAAACTCATGTCGATAGCGCGCCAGGTCCCTGGTCCTTGGCCGAACGCCCTTGAGCATTTTGAGAACCGCTGGTTGGTTGTCGCCGTTCCTTCTTCCACGGAACACTATTGAGGTCGAACCCTCATAAATTGTCTCTAATATATTGTAATCATTTAGTTCTTTTATTAGAACACCCCCCCGCCCTCTTAAATATTCCAGTTAGTCGATCCTTAAAAGCTGGTTTTAGAAATCCTTTCGACATAAGAATGTTGATCGAATTTTGGAAGAATTTGAAAAAGCAATTTAACTTGTTGTGTTATTTTTGGCAAGTCCGAATTTGGCGCTGGTTCAGTTTAATGGAACCAGGACCCTGCCGGAGTTGGAGGCAGAACAGGACCGGCTATCAATGGGATATCTTCCGAGTTTTACCTTAAAGCCTGCCTCGATTGGATCAATCTGCCGGAATATGATAATTTTGGGGCGGTAGAATCAGGTCAAGCAGCGAATTCCGACCACTTGCCGGTTCTATTTGTGCCCTGTCAAAGTAAGACTGGTAGGTATCCGGTGTAGAGTATAGAATGATCGATGAGTTGATTCGAAAGAATAGCTGATTTGGTATTTTGGGCACAATCAGGCGATATTGCGTGTTATGAGGAGTTGGGACTCGGACTCTGCAATTCTATTCATACGTGCGAAAGGGCAATGGTCTCCTTGCGAGAGGCCACAGAGCATCGGATGACCTGATCCAGAAGCGTTGTCACGAACCAGCTATATTTGGATGACATTGCAAGCCAAATCTATCTTATTATTATCACACCACCGACCTTGAGGACTAAGTGTGCCCCTGCAAGTGAGGCATGATGGATGCGAGCCCGGAAGCTCATCGGCAGAGGCCGGGAAGGTCACCAGACACGACAGACAAGTTAGCCCCAAAGCAATCAGTAACTAGCGTGAGAATCTTCATAGGTCCTTGATCACACACATCTCCTTTCGATAGGTCAGCCGGCCCGGACAGGAACCGGCCTACCCCATGACCATAAAAATATAGCGTTATTCCTGATAACACTTGGAACTCAGACATCAACGTCGGACCGGCCAGACGAAGTAGACTTCATTTTTTGACCGCGCCGATACGCTGCCGTCGCGCAGGTATACGGTCCACGCTTTGTTAGTATCGGCAGAAGAGGGAGAGATCGACCAATAAGGATATGATTTGACACTGGTAAAAAAATACTGCGAATAATTACTGACGGCCTCTGTTCCGGTGGTTAGGGTTTTGAGTTCTTTTAATGTCGGCAAACGCCAGTCACCCTCTTTAGAACCATCGTTCAGCGAGGATGGAGATCCATTCCTGGGGACATTAGCCTGGTCTGCCGCGTCCAAGAAGGCAAATGTGCTGCTCCAACCAGCGTCTTTCAGCCAGATCAGGCCGGTGCTCAAATCAGTTATTGTGCCATTCTTATTATCACACCACCTGCCCAGAGGACTGATCTGCCCCGTGCAAGTGAAACATGAGAGGTGTGACGTAGGCAACTCACCGGCATAAGCAGGGATGTCGGCACAACCTATCAAACATAGCGCCATGACGACGGGCACAAACCAGTCCGGAAGTTTTGTCTGTTTCTTATACATGGGACCTCCAGTTATAAAATAAGTAGGCAACATTATTGATCCGAGTCAAAGGCCATGGAAATTGGGCCTCGCTTTGGTCACCAATTCTCTGGATATCCAAAGAACCAACTCGACTATGGTCCGCTTCGGACTGGCCAAACATAAAAATTGTACCCTTTAGGGTACCAAATCACCGTACCATCGAACAAGTTGGAGGTAAACGCGTTGTCCGTAGAGTAAGTATATGAAGTACAGGCCCAATAACTATCCGGTTGGATGCCGGTGAAGAAATAAGCCGAGGAATATTTTACGGCTTCTGTTCCTTGGGAGAGGTTCCTTAACTCATTTCCCTAAGGCAATCGCCAATCACCCTCTTGAGAACCATCGGTCAGCGTAGTTGGATTTCCGGCCTTGACCTGGGCCGTGCGATCAAATGAGTTGTTGTATGGTGATTTCCCGCCCCAGGATGCATTTTTTAGCCAGATCATTCCCGTGTTCATATCGGTCACGGTGCCGTCTTTGTTATCGCACCATCGTCCCTGTGAACTAAGCTGTCCTTTGCAAACAACACACGAAGGATGCGAGGTCGGAAGCTCACCGGCATAGCCCGAGATGGCAGAGCAAATTAATAAACATAGTGCGATAAGAACAATCGCCGACCAGTCGGGTGGATTCGTTCGTTTATCAATCATGGGATCATCCTCCATAATGGGTAGATAACAATCCGAGGGGCAACGGCAACCATATATTCATCTGCTCCATCAGAGGAACAAGTAAGCGAATACTCAAATCATCTATTGTCCGCTGCGAACCGGCCAAACGTAGTGGGGGTTGTTATTATAGTCAGTGCTAATGATGCCTTGGTGATTTGGGTAATAATAGACGACATACGCGATGGTCTGATCGCCGGAGTTGGTAGTACTCGACCAGTAGTCGGCCGACTGGACGCCGATGAACAAACACGGGTTGGAACTACTGACAGCCTCGAGCCCGGACGAAAGAGTTTTCAAGTCCTTCGGTGTGTGCAAACGCCAATCCCTTTCGGATGATCCGTCAGATAAAGAGGCCGGAAGCTCTCCGGCGGAGGCTGGGACATTGGAATAAGCCAATAAACATACAGAGATAACACCGGCCAGGAAACAGATGACCAATCTTCTTTAATCTTTAGCCATAGGGATACCCACAAATTTATTTGGTTGTTTCTATCAGAAAATAATTCCCCTCAGTGCCATTCCAACCAGGTATTACCGGCTACCCTGACCAAGATTAAAGAGCATCTCCCAAGCATTGTTCGATGGCTCATCATCCGCCGGGCAGGTTTGGATCTGGATGGAATGAGCCGGGTCATAGATGCTGCCAGAAGCGTCCACACCCCAAGAAATACCAGACCCAGACCGGTCAATTACATAAAAACGTGAACCCCAGTTGTTTCGGTAGACAACCGTAAAATGAATTTTACTCGTTGACGATTCAATGAATCCGTCCATGGTACCGGGAAAAGCGTCCTGGGAGGCAGATGTGTTAACCACTGTGCCCCGAATCGTGGCATACGCCGAACTCCCTGTTCCCACCTGTTCCACGACATAGTTACACTTGGTGTTAGGGTAATTGGTATCGTAGACGCAACCCGGCCAGCTAGTTGCAGCCTGGCAAACAGGTAAAAACAACCCGGAAACGAACAAAAATACGGTTAGGACGATACCTTTTTTCATACTTCCCTCCATTATTGAGAATTTGATTTGAGGTTGCCCTTCCACAACAACAAGACGCAGCAAAGATTGTGCCAATCGTTCAATTTATCTAACTAATAAAAAGAAATCATTTTTTTCATCCGATCCAATCTCTGGTGATGCCAACTGCCAACTTGCTCGATACCGACCTGCCTACCCGGTCAGCCTTCATCTTATGATAGAAGGAGTAATCATATAATTTTTGGAGAAACTCTCTCTGTTGAGTATCACCTAAAAACGTCATGAAATAACATGATTCCGTACACGATGCAAGCGAAACCATGCTGCGTCGTATAGACTGGGAGCTCTTAGATATGGCTTTGGAATGGCGTGAAGAATTTGGTATCCTGTTGCGCCGAGCCAGAAACTGGCCACAGGTAATCAGGCCGATAACTAAAATTGTTATTAACCTGCTAGACCTTGTCGCCGATTCGGAAATCCCCTGGCTCCCTGGATATGCTCTCCCCGATGGGTTAAGTGCCCCCTGCAATTGGGCCTTCAGATTACCTGCCCCAACCGTCCCTTTGTGCATCGGCGAAAGAAAAAGCCCCACCAGATTGGGCCGGTAGGGCTGATGATCTATTTCAAATTTACCCTTCCGCGACCTTTACTTAGCCGAACTGAGTCTAGTCACGGTCCAGGTTGTCTTCTGCCCGTCACTGGTTGTCCGAGATACCTGGCCGCTAGCGGTCCCAATAAAACTAAAGGTGGCGCTGGTCACCTGATTATAGGTACACGTTCACGGGGTAATGCCTCTGAATTGTATTACTTTACGATCCACCTCAGGTCAGGTTTCTGCCCTTTGTAATAGGCGTCGATGGCTTTAACCAGAATGGGGAAGGTCGGTACTTTTTTTCATTCGACAGGTCTGCTTTATGGAGAGC
>JADFXY010000141.1:9838-10495 GCA_015233355.1 Deltaproteobacteria bacterium
CCAAAGCGCAAAGTCCTCTCGCCGAGATTGTTTGTTGGGTCGACACCTTGAACCTCTAGGAAGACCCAAAGGGAATCGATCTCCCTGATCAGGAGGCGAGCGAACACTCCAGCCTTATCCTGGCGATGGTTGTGGGCGAATACCAGTTCGATAAAACGGGCATAGAAGCTGTTCCACTCCTCCAAGCCGGGCGGATCCTTGGCCCAGCTGCAAAGCAACTGGAGGCATTCCTGGGCTTCTTGGCCAAATCGGCTGACCTCCTGATCGCTTTGTTCGGCTAAGCCTTTAGCCCTTCTAATCAGGTGGGATAGACATGTTTGCCGCAAACTGACCCAGTTTCGGTAAACGCCGTAATTATCGCTGACCAAGATGCCGGTCCATTCCTTGATCAAAGAGAGGAAGGCTTCTTTGGAGCGGTGTTTTTGGACCATGAAGTAGGCGGCTGAGCTGTTGACCATCACCCATAGCCAGACAAGCTGATGCTTCAGATACCAGGATGTCTCATCGATGTGGTTGATTCTGGCCTTTCTGGCTACCCTGCCGAGACGGTCATAAATAGGTTTGATGGCCTCGGAAGTCCGGTCAATGTTTTTCTGAATGGCACCGATGGAAATGGGTACCCGGAATACCGAGTTGATGAATTCCTGAACGGCTCTT
>JADFXY010000142.1:0-10425 GCA_015233355.1 Deltaproteobacteria bacterium
CGGCCAATTCCGATATCATGGTCTTGCGCTGCGACTCCTCCGGCGTACTGGACAAAGATTTTGGGACAAACGGAGTCGTGCGCCTGGGCACAACGGCTGACTATGATTATGCCTGGGGTCTGGCTTTACAGAACGACGGGAAGATATTGGTGGCCGGGACCAGCGCCCCTGGTAATTCTTATCATGCCGTGGTGTATCGATTAAACGTTGACGGTACGCCGGATGACCGGTTCGCCGCAGGAGGAGTATATACCCATCCCGTTTCGGGCGGATACGACGCCGTGGCTTATAGCGTGGGTGTCCAGACAGGCGGCAAAATCGTGGTGGCCGGTTATCAGCACACCCCCGAGTCCAGTGATAACGTGTTGGTGTTTCGGCTGATGGGTGATTAGGACCATTCTGCATGGTTTATTCGGGAATAGCCGGCCGGGGTTGGATTTCATGATAGTATGGCTATAACGTATTCGTTCAAGAAACACGATGAGCAGCCGTTCCGCCACCATCAAGACAATGAGCAGTTATGGGAGGAAAAATGCCAGCGGATTTCCATGTAATAACCCTTGTTGATGCTGTCGCCACTATCGTTGGCATAGTTAGTTTTATAGTAACAATAATAGCTTTTTATGCTTCTTTAAAATTCTACCTTGAGGGTCAAAAACTTCAGGAAAACGCAAATAAAGCATTGATCGCCATACACGAAAAAAGTTGCATGATGGAAAACCATTTCACCGGTTTTTTTGGCAAGACACTGGATGCCGCCATTGGTTATCAAAATAGACAGTTGCAACAATATCCAGATCAAGGAAGCACGGATAAAGAAAAGGAAATTCAACAATTAATGGATGTAACATGCACTCCGTATACCCTCAAATGGGAAGAGAGAATAAGACAGGATCTAACGAATCTAAATATACTTACTGACGGCGCGGTCAGTGATAACACGATTAAGGTATTAATACGTCAATTAGCGGCAGCGCAAACAGCTATCTGGTGTGAACGGACCTACTACTATATTTACGGCAGTCAAATATTTCTGCTTCAACAGCTAAATCGGGCGCGAAATAACGGACAGACCACCGACCAAATAGAAAAGCACTTTTCCCAGGTAATTACTCAATATCCAGATTTCTATAAAGGATGTGACGCACAACACTACATACGTTATCTGCTAAACATAGAAGCCATTGAACATCGCGATGGTATCTATTTGATAACATATGCCGGTATTGAATTCCTTACTTGGATAGCTAAGACTGGCAGAAGCGAATACAAAAACTACTGAACAATAGCAGGTCAATCGAACCAATTACGGTAGGCTATCGATCTTGGTGACCCAAACAACCATGACCACTCACGGAAAAGTCTTGATGATCTATACCGGTGGCACCATCGGGATGCTGCCGGCGGAGGAGGACAATCCCTTAAGCCCCCTGGTTCCGGCCAATTGGGACCGGCTGAGGAGATACGTCCCGGTGCTGCAGGAGCTGCCCCTGCAGGTGGATCTGCATCAGATGACCTTGATCGATTCATCGGACATGGATCCGGACTACTGGGTGGCCATCGCCCAGGTGATCCGGGGCCATTATTACGGCTATGACGGCTTTGTCATTCTGCACGGCACCGACACCATGACCTACACGGCCACCGCCCTATCCTTCCTGCTGGAGAATCTGAGCAAGCCGGTTATCCTGACCGGATCTCAGTCACCCCTGGGGCAGCCCCGGAGCGACGCTGTCCAAAACCTGGTCACCGCCCTGATGCTGGCCTCACCCAGAACCTTTGACCTGGTCCTGGTACCGGAAGTAAGCATATTCTTTCACAGCCTGCTGCTCCGGGGAAATCGGACCCGCAAAACCAGCTCCAGTCAATATGCCGGTTTCAGGTCGCCCAACTTTACGCCCCTGGCTCGGGCCGGGGAACATATCCGTGTCAACAAGAAGGTCATCCGCCGGCCGGCCGGGGAAAGCTTTTTCATCCACGAGCAGCTTGAGCCAAATGTAATCATGCTCGACGTCTTTCCCGGGTTGAAGCCGGATATCCTGCACCGCTTGTTTGAAATTGAAGGATTGAAAGGCGTCGTCCTTAAGACCTTCGGGGCCGGGAACACCCCTACGGCCAATGCCTTTATGTGCGAGATAGAGTACGGAATCCTACAGAAAGACCTGACCATTGTCAGTGTCACCCAGTGCCTGGAAGGAATGGTCGAGATGGGCCGGTACGATGCCAGCGCCCAGTTGCTCCGGCTGGGCGTTATCAGCGGGGTGGACATGACTCCGGAGGCGGCTCTGGTCAAGATGCAATTTTTATTGGGATTGGGATACGATGGTCAAGCCTTGAGAGACCGGATGCAGCAGGACCTGCGGGGAGAACAAAGCGTCAACGTGTTCAATTTTCTTTATGAATCCGGCACGGCCGGACCACTCTACCAGGCCCTGGAGCAGCAATTGCCGGCCAATTTTGATCAGGATAAGATCGCCGCGGCCCACATCCGCCTCGATGCCGTCGGTCTCCCCCCGGAGTATCCGGAGACCCGGCTTGACCTGGCCTTTTTCGTGAACTATCCCGCCACCGAGGATACGGTCAACCTGACCGATGAGCAGTGCCTGGCTATCCCTCAATGCCTGGGTTTGGTCAAGAAGCCGTATCACCACCTGCCGGTGAATGTGGTTTTGGACTGTACCGAACGATTCAGCCGCCTGATCATTTCCGGCCAATCCATCCAGTTTTCAGTGTTAACCAGGATGAATTCACCGGTCCATTGGTCGGCCGCAGCCATTTCAATCCACACCGGCACGGACTAGTAAGCGAGCCTGAGTTCGATGAATGCGCCAAGCGATTAGTTTCAAGGGCCATGATTCAATCCGCAGATTGCTCAGATTTGCGCAGATTAAAAAATACAATCTGTGGGTCTTATTCATCTGCGTTAATTGGCCAAATCTGCGGATAATAAAGCTCGTCGAAATCAGGTTAAGCCCTTAGCCCAGGTCGCCCAGTTCATACTGGAGGATGGTCAGGATAGCCAGGGAGGCCGTGCCCGCTCTGAGGATACGCCGCCCCAGCCCGACGCTGATGAATCCCGCCGCCTCGGCCACCTTAACCTCTTCGGCTGAAAAGCCTCCTTCCGGACCAACCAGGGCGGCCACCGAACGAACAGTTGCCCTTTCCCTGAGCACTTCCTTCAATCCCCGATCCGCCTCGTTTTCGTTGATCAGGAGAGCCAGGTCAAATCGTGAACTTAAGGCCGGGACCTGGGCAAATGACATGGGCAGAAGTATGGCCGGGAGTCCGGCCCGTCGGCTCTGCTTTAGAGCGGCCTGGGCCAGGCGTTGCCATCGAGCCTGTTTGTCCGCGGCTTTCTCAGAGGTCAATACCGGAATTGTCCGGCTGGTGTAGCAAGGTAAGATCCGGGCCACCCCCAACTCCACCGATTTGACGATAATCTCCTCCATGGCCGGCCCCTTGACCAAAGCCTGGATCAGTGTAATACCTACCGGCGACTCGGTCTCAGGCGACCTGTCTTGCGTAATCGTCACCCGGACCGTAGTCCGGTCAATGGCCTCAATGACGCCGTCGAATTCTTGCCCCAGGCCGTTGACCAGCACCACTTCATCCCCGGCCCGGAGGCGTAACACCCGGCTTATGTGATGGGCCTCCGGCCCGGAGAGAATCACCCCGTCCCGGCCAAGGGTTATGCCCTCAACCATAAACCGCTTCTTAGCCATTTTCCGTTTCCAATTTATTTCTTATTCACGTCTTTATTCTTGTCCTTATCTTTGCTTTTGAAATCGAAATCGTAACCCCACAAGACATCCACACCGGCGGTCTTTTCGTTGCCTACTTGGGTCTCCACGCACAGGTGGCGGTTGATTTCATAAGTCACTTCAACCTGGTGAAGCTGATCGGCCTGGAACCCCTGGCGGTAGGTGACAAAAACATCCGGAGCCACATATTTGCCCACAGCCACTGAGCCTTTACTGATGTCTCCACCTCCCGCGTCAATGGAAAATCTGTCAACCTTGAAAGTACCCGCTAAAAGCTCCTTCAATTCTGAAGCTGCCAGTTGGCCGGTCAGGCTCAAAGCGGCTTTGTCGGCAGTAAAGGCTTGTTGATCTTTTAGAGAGCCGGCCGGGGCCCCATAAACCAGGTATGAAATAATATCCGTTCGATCCATTTGAGGAGAACTGTCGAAAGACAATAACATTTTCGTGGCCGTGCCGCTGATTTTGGCGATGATGTCCACGGTACTGATTCGGGTGACGGCCTGGATATTAAGATTTGGGATCGGTTCGTTGAGTCCGATAAAAGCCACCTCCCCTTCGGTAATCTTAAAATCTTTTCCCTGGAAAACGTATGAGCCCCGGACGGTCCGGAGGGTTCCCAACAAAATAAAAGGTTTTCCCGGATCCTTGGTAATGGCTACCTGACCGGCGATCTCTGCGTCCAACCCCTGCCCTTTAACCCAGGCATTCTTGGGAATGATCACATTCACATTGGCCACCATCGGGTCCAGCCAGGTCAGGGTGGAAGATTCACCTTCCTGATAGGTGATCAGGCCGTTCCGGTTGGTCTGATTGCCCACCACCTGAATCTCCGACGGACCGGTATCCGTCAGCCGGTCAAGATTGAGTTGTCCTTCCGATATAGTCAAACGGCCCGACAATTTGGGGGCGGCAAAGTCTCCTGATAAGGTCAGGTCAGGTTGCATCCGGGCAGATATGGCTTTGTGATACGGAATGTAAAAGTTCTTCCCGGTCAGCTTCCCTTCCAATCCGGCCAACTTCCAGCCGTTCAATTTGGCCTGTCCGGTCAATTCCAGAGTGCCCTCCTTATCCCCCTGGAGCAGCACCCGGTTAATGACGATCTTGTCTGACGAAAAGCCGAGATCAGCCGATAATCCTTTGTAGGCCAGGCCCAGGCTTCGGAGATTGAGAAAACCGTTTTTGAGAGTCAGCCCTCCGGCCAGTTGGGGCGCAGTCAATTCACCGGTCGCCTTAGCCGTGGCGTCCAGCACGCCGTCAAACTCGACACCCGGTTTCTTGGGAATAGGCAGATCCGACAACTTCAAGCCCCTTGTCTTCAAGTCCACGTCCATGTCTCCAGGGATAAACTCAAAGGGAACCAGAGACAGGTTCATCCCGGCTCGGCCGGTCAAGTCCAGGATGCTCTTGTCCTTCGACCTCAAGCCGGCGGTGATGGTCGCTTTTTTTTCGGCGTAACCGACGGCTGCTTCCAAATCGGAGAAGGACAGATTATACCCGGTGACATGCCTGACGGTCATTTTACCGGAGACGACCGGGTCGCGGAGTGTTCCAGACAGAGTCAACGCCGCGGTGACCCGGCCACCTACCGGCGTCTTACTCGGGAACAACCAGGCCCATTGGCGCATATCCACATCATCAACGGCGATGTTCACGGTCTGCCGGCCGCCTCCATGAGTGAATTTGAATGGGAGCAATGATAAAGACACTGCGGTTTGGCCGGTCAGATCCAGCATTTTCTTCCCTTGCCGGGTCACCGTGGCGCTGACCTCCGCCATGCTCCCGGCATAGCTCACCCTGGTCTCCAGGTCCGAAGCAGGTAAATTGTAGCCCGAGCCGTTCTTGACCGTAACCCGGCCCTTGAGCACAGGATCCCGGGGCGTGCCGGAAAAACTCACCTGCCCGGACACCAGGCCGTTAATCTGGGCTTTAGCCGGAAAGAATCCGGACCACCGGACCAGGTCAACGTCGTGCAGGTTTAGATTTGCGGTCTGGTCTACCCCCTTGACCGAGAATGCCCAGGGCCGCAGCGACAGGTTGGCCCCCAGATGTCCGGTCAGATCCAAAACCTTATTGTTTTGCTGAGACAAGGCCGCGCTGACCTCGGCCCGAGTTCCGGAATAATTAATCGTCGCGTTCAAATCGGAAAAGGACAGGTTGTAACCCGAACCGTTCTTGATGGCCACCCGGCTCTTAAGAATCGGATCATGGGCCGTTCCGGTCAGGTTGACATCGGCCGAGACCAGCCCGGTCAGCGGCGCCTTCGGGGACCATAACCAGGACAGGTGACCTAATTCCATCCCGGCCAGCGACAGGTTCAAGGACTGGTTTCCATTAAAGGCCAGACGTCCGGCTGCGGATAGATGGGCCTTGTTCGAAATCATGGCGCAAGAAGAGATGGCCACCTCCTCAGGAGTCAGGGTAAACCGAACCGGACCCTGATTTTGGAGGGTCAGGCCCTGGGTGGTTATCTTCAAATTGTTGAGGGCCACCTTCTTCATGTTTTGTGACCAGTCCGCCACTTCTCCGGCCACGGCCAGTTCGTCGGTCCGGGCATGTTTCAGGTCCAGATCAAACCGGGCATTATTGGAGGCCAGGTTGGTTTTTAACCGCACCCGGGAGAACTGATTATCAGCTACCCGTAACCCGTCCAGGTCCAGGGCGGCCACGGCCTGCATATCCGCAAGAGATCCAAACGAACCTTGCCAACTCCCCTGCAAATTGAGTTTCTGGGCCGCTATCCGGTCATATTTTAGACCGGTCCCTTTGGCCGTCAGGGTGATGGTCGGCCGGTCCAACTTTCCTTTGATTTCTCCGGACAAACTCAGCCCACCAGCCAGTCCTGCGGCGGCCGGCAGTTGGGGGATCAGGGCGGCCAGTTTCTTCAAATCCGGCAAAATAATATCGGCTTGAGCCCGGCCCGATCTATCCTGGAACCCGGCCGTTCCTTTAAGAGACAGACGGCCCAGTCCGGTCTCCAGATCCAGGGACTTCAGCACCAACTGCTGGTCGGCCCAGGCCGCATCCACCCGACCCTGAGCGATATCCACGTCTAAAACGCGGGACGGCCGCAACTGAACCATGACCCTGGCCGCGGCTTTGGTCCAATCCAGGGCCGGAGGAGCGGTTATCTCCCCGTCCAGATCCAGGCTGATCCGGCCTTGAACCCGCGGAGGTAACCCGAGTTCGTTTAGATTCAACTCGCGAATCGCCGCACTGACCTTGAAATTCTTGGGGCTGCCTGAAGTCAGGATGTTGGGGCCGGTCCCTTTCAGATCCACTTTGCCGGCGTCCGAAACCAATCGAACCTCTTCCAGATTCAAGTCATCGCCCTTTACAGCCAACTTAATCGAGCCATTGTTGATTCCGTAGCCGTTCAGATGGGATGAAGCCAGAGTCATCGTCACCCGGCCGGCCCTTCCCGGTTGCCCTAGTTTCGTCCCTTCGATGGTTAGATCGGCGTTTACTTCACCGGCCAGTTTGGCCGCGGCCAGGCCGGGGATATCCGCCGGATTCAAATGGCGAAGAGACAAAGATGTCTTCATCCCGAAGCGGTCCGAGCCGGTCAAGATCAGCTCGCCTTGAGACTTGACCTCTTGCCCGTCCAGCTTGAGTTCCACCTGATGCTGGAGCCGGCTCAGCGGTCCTTTCGCCTGGATCGACCCAGAGACCACGCCCCGGTCCAGAGATTTGACGGCCATGATCCGGCCCAATTCGGGTAAGGACAAAGTCTTGGCCGCGAGATTCAAGTCCAGTTCCGGGTCACCAGGGCGCAACTTTAAGTTTCCCTTTAATGTAATATTAGAATTTTCAGATAAAACTTTAAGTTGTTTCACATCAATCATGCCTGAGTCAGGATCATAGGTCAAAATCCCCTTGAGGTTGGTCAAGGCTAATTGGGGCCGATCCAGGGTGAGTTCGGCCTCCCCGATGTTGAGCGACACTGATTTGCCCAAATTCAACCCGGCAGTCAACTTGGAAATACGGCATTCTCTGGTTTCCCGGCCTCCTGGTCCCTGTCGGCTGATCGTCACCTTGGAATCAATGATTGAGACCTGACCCAGCAGAAGACGATGGGAGGCAAAGAAATTAGTTTTCGGTGCCTGGTCAGGCTTTTTCGGCGCCAGTGCGGCCACATTCCAGGTCCCATCAGCCGACTGGATCAGGTTCAGATCCAGTCCTTCCAGCTTGACTTCCTGAATCGGGATGATCCCGGTCAGCAACAGCGGGCCGACGTACCGGGCGGTCAGGCGATCAGCTTTGATGATCGAACCATCCTGCCCGGTCAAGCTGACTTGGTCGATGGTCAAACCAAAAAGCAGGTCGCCGGATATTTTTCCCACTTCGAGCCGCCCCTGGATGGAGCTATTAACCGCGTCCAGGGCCGTGGTTTTGATCTTGTCCCGGACGGCATCCAGGCTGAGCAGCCACCAGGCGCCGAAAAGCAAAATGACGCCGGCCAGCACCAGGTAGACCGCCACGCGGCCGATGAGTCGGCCCATTCGCCGCCGCGGCCGGGCTGGTTCCGGTGGGGAAGCCTCCGGTTGGCCCAGTTCTTTATCATGTCCGGGATCAGTATCTAAAATCATTGAATTCCTCTATTCAGAGGGAAGAAACGTCTGGGTGCAGGCAACTCTTAGAACGCCTGGCCGATACTAAAATGGATCTTCCAGGGATCGTCGAGTTGCTTATTGGGATCAGCCAGCTCCCCTAAGTCATCAAGTGTCGGTGGGTTTACTTTCCAGCCAAAGTCGATCCGGACCGGCCCAACAATGGTGTCGTATCGGAGACCGGTACCCACACTGTAGCGTAAGTCGCCCAGGTTATAGCGGATAGAATCTTTGTCCACCAGGCCCATGTCCCAGAAGACGACGCCCGATATCTCCTTATAAATAGGAAATCTTATTTCCAGGTTCCCGTCAAATGAGGACAGCCCCCCGACCGGGTTTCCGTTCCGGTCAAGCGGCCCCAGCTTCTGATAATCGTAGCCGCGGACGGTATTGGCTCCACCCAGGAAAAGCCGTTTAAAGATGGGAATATCCGGAGAGCCTTCAGTTCTCTGAATCGTCCGGAAACGAACCCGGCTGGCCAGGATTAATCGATGGGCCAAGGGCTGATACTGCTTCAGTTCAACCGTCGGAAAACAGTAGCTTAGCTCTGAACCGAGAGCCACCATGGCTTGTTCGACCGAGACTGAGATAACCGAGCCTTTGGTAGGATTCAATTGATTGTCGGTGGTGTCCCGTTTCACGGCGAATTGTAAAGAAGACACGAAGTAATTCTGCCCGGTGGCTATCCGGTCAAAGTCGTCCGGATCAGCGATGGAGATATCCTGAGGCCGGTTGACCTCCAGGCTGTACCCAGGGGTGACGGTCCAGTAGGGATTTAAGACGCGATCCACGAAGGCTCTGGCGAAGATCTTCTGGTTGGTGTAGGAATCGAGTTTCTCCCGTTCGTACCCGGTCTGGGCGTGAAAAGTATTCTGAGAGTCCCAAAAGTAGGGCTGGTTGTAATCGGCCTGAGCATTCTCCAGGAGATCCGAACGCCTGGCCGTCAGGCTAAGATTCCCGGCCCAACCCAGGATATTTCGATAGGTGTAAGTTCCCTTGACGCGAACACCGTCTTCGTTACCATACCCCACACCCATCTTGGCGCTTTGCTGTTTCTGCGGCTTAACCTCCACCGCCATAGGCACCTGGTCGGACCCGGAAGACGGGTTACCGGGCTTTATAATGGCCGCGCCGAAGACATTCATGTTAACCAGGTTTCGCTGGCTCTTTTCAACCTTATCCGAGGAATAGACCTCACCGGATTTAAAGGCCATAGCCCGCTGGATAACCACGTCGTTAACGTATCCATCGTTTCCTGAGATGGTTATGGGACCGAACGAGCATTTCGGGCCGGGGTTCACTTCAAAATTAACTTTAGCTTGATTTTCGTTGGTATCCACCAGTACCCGTCCGGTAAGTTTGGCCAACGGCCGCCCAGTGTTCCCCAGGTGACTCAGAATGACTTTTTTGGCTTCACGATATTTGGCCAACTCCAGGATGTAGCCGGTTTTAATAGGCAACAAACCTATGATCGCCTGCTCAGAAGTCTCCGGCACCTTTCCCTTCATCTTAAAATCAATGGATTTAATGATCACCGGAGGCCCTTCGGTCACATGAAAAGCAACCTTGATTCCAGATTCAATCGGGTCGGTTTTAGGAAAGGGGTCGCTGGAAATATCATCCGACGCCGCCTGCACTTGAACCGGGTTTTTCAGGTGGTCGAGTCCGTCCACCTTGTAAGTGCATTCAGTCCGATAATAACCCTGTTCCTGGTAAAACTGTTTAATCCGCATCAGGTCTTCATCCAACTCTATGGGCGTCACCGTAGACCTGGCGCTCCAGACTTTCCACCAGGGAGGCGTTTTGGTGGCCAGGCTCTTGGCCAGATCCTTTTCCAAGACGTTTTCCACGCCGACAAACTTGATTTCCAGGACTAGAAACTTCCCTGGTGCTTCTCCGGCCCAACTCGAAGAAACCGCAACTAATAATATCATGGCCCAGATTATAGCGATCTGTTTCATATCCTGCCGGTCCCAGGTTGCTGACTGCGTGTGACTGGTTGCTCGTTACTCGTTGAGGCCCAATGTCATTAATCTGAAAAAGTTTCTGGAGTTAGG